>CAXXOQ010000056.1:0-3461 GCA_963664185.2 Caldilineaceae bacterium
TTACAGATTTATCAGCAAACTCATGCAACTCGACATGATAGATCTGGATCCGGACTACGGGTCATATCTGGTGCAGGTGCGGATCGTTTCCGGCCAACCGGCCGAAGAGATTGTCTCCATGGCCGACCCGCTGTGCCATCTGTCCCATCTCTCAGCCATGCGGCGCTGGGGGCTGACCGACCGCTCTCCCGGTTTGATGATCTTTACACGGCCGGACAAGGAAACCGTCCGCAGACGACTGATGGAAATGATGGAAACCTATCCATCAGCCGTAACTTTCGGGAAATCGGCCGCAGATTTTCAGCTGGCCGGTGATATGGCGACGACGCACCGCTATCCAATGCCACCGGAACGGTTCAGGCTTCGGGTTGTTCATCACCCCAAAAGGGTTCGCCAGCAGGCGGTGCAGGTGACGGAAAGCCGCACACCTGGAGACTGTGTGAAAATACCGGACCGTCCCCTGCGCCTGGCGACCGTCGGCCAGACCTTCCTCGACATGCTGCAGCGACCGGAACTGTGTGGCGGCATGTCGCATGTCCTCGAGGTCTTTGACGAACATGCCGGGTTCTGGTGTGATGAAATCATTGCTGCGGTCAATACCTGCAGCAAGAAGGTCGTCAAATGCCGCGCCGGGTACATACTTGAGGAACGGCTTGGAATCCACCACAAGGCTATTGACCGGTGGAAGGACACGGCGCCGCAACGGGGGGGCAGTTGCAAGTTGGATCCGTAACGGGACTATGTTTCGACCATCTCTGAAGCCTGGATGCTGTCACTGAATGTCTGAAGTGCCCGGGCCTAAGATTCGGATTGATATTTCTCACTGATCAGCGCTACCCAGGCCGGGTCAGTTTCCCCCGATTCGCTCCGGGTCCATGAAGTCATCCTGCACGCAATCGTCGGCACCCAGTCCCTGCGGGAGTCTTTGTATCTCAATGGCGGAACGCTCATTGTGCTCGTCTACGACAGCCCCCGCTGGACCACTGATATGGATTTCGCCTATGCTCCCTTCGGTAACCCAAGCGATGGTACGGAAGATAGCCTGAAATCGAATTTCCACGACGGCCTAGCACGATCCGCAGCAAGGCTTTGCTTCACCAATCTGGTGACTGGCACCATGTTCCGTCCCGACCCCTGTGCCGAATTCCACCTCTGGGCGCAATATCCAGCTTTTTCCCCTGTGCCCCTGTATCATCCCATGGCTTTTTGGCCCTGCAAAACTCCGGCATGGCATCACCTTCCGCCACGCGGCTGCCCACCTGCGGGATTCACCGGGCTTTCAAAGGAAGGATGGCCAGGGCGGATTGAGTGGCTGACGCTGCGTCACAGTGCTAGCCAGTTTTGGAATCCTTTCCAGCAAGTGCAGGGTTCAGGTAACCCCTGCATACAGTAGTTGAATCCGGCCAGCCTGCGCCTTTGGGCAGACGTCGGCAAATGGCTCAGCAACTACTCTGAATGGCGCCTGCGCGCCCGGTACATGATGGTGTGATGTAGCGAACGCCACTGGAGGAACTGTGGTCAAAGACCGCACCGACTATCTGATTCGGCAGATACTCAAGTACTACCGGGAAGGATCGCCGAACCGCCAGTCCGCCATGCACCAGAACCTGATGCGCTGCGTCCGCCAACTGCGCGCCCGTGGCTATGTCAACACAAGGGACATCCTCATTCCCATTACCGATCCTTCTACTCCCTCTCCTGCTTATTCCACCATGGGGATACAATGAGCATCACCGCCACCCACCACAAGGGCAGGCAAACAAGAAACCAGATGACGACCGGCTCCGGTCCGGCCATCACCAGCATCAAGAGGGCGATGAAGCCGAACATGGCCGCGATGGAGCAGTCGAGGGACTTTTCCGGGCTCATGGATTTTCCCCAGGGGACATCAGGGTATCGTGCCGCATCTTCAGCGTGCAGCAGTCTGCCGGTGCAGACAATGGTGCCACGACCCGCAGACCGGCCTTGATTGTCCGTGTACTGGCAGGCTCGTTGGGGTAATATCATTTGCATGAACGAAAGACCCTTTCCGAAGCCGCCACCGGCCGATCCTCTGCCGCTGGAAACATGGCTTGACCAGACGGATCGCTCCGAAGTCGGCCGTGAGCCGTTCTTTCGGGGGCGTGATACGGAATTCAATGTCTTTCGCAGGGCAGTCGGAAGTCTCCACGATGGACGGGTAGGCGGCGGCACGATGGTCTTCCAGGGCGCCCCGGGCGCCGGGAAGTCGGCGTTGATGGAGGAATGCCTCGAGGCTGTTCGACGCCATTCGACCCCTGACGCGCCCTGGGTTGCGGTTGCCTTGCATCCCGGATCCTTGCGGTTTCCCGACAGGGTGGTCAGGGAAATGGTGGATGCGGCCAACGCGGAAAGCGAACGCCTCCGGGAGAGGGCATCCGGTGGCATATCCAGGGTGCTGGGGGATTTACTCGACCGTGGCAGACAGCTACTGCAGGAAATTCCGGATCGGGATATCTCTGTGGGCGGGGTGTCATGGAGCGGACGGGAGAGGGAAGTGTCCGCCTCGGGCGTGTTCTCGCATGCCGCGCCGATTCTCGGCAATTTCCACATCGTGGTCTGTGTGGACGAGGCCCAGAACACTCCGGTTTCCGACAATACGAAGGCCGTGATGGACTGTCTTCACCGGGACCCATGCGGGATTCCCCTGGTGGCGGCCTTCTTTGGTCTGAGCGACACCCAGAACGTGCTGCGCGAGTGCGGCCTTTCGAGATTCGCCAGGGGACGGGTGGTGACCCTGGACACCCTGCCGCCCGATGATTCGGCCTGCGCAATCCGGGATATCTTTGGAGCCTATGGTTTCACGGGCACGCAGGAAGACCGGGAAGTGTGGGTGAACGAACTGGCCAAACTGTCCCAGGGATGGCCGCAGCATATCAACAGTGTTGCGGTCGCGGCGTGTGACATCATCCGGGCCAACGGCGGACGGATTGATTCGGCGCATCTGGATGGGGCCATGGCTACTGCCGAGGAATACAAGAGGGAATACTATGCCGGCCGGCTTGCTGCCGGCACCGATCGATCCTGGGTCTACAAAGGTTTGGCCCTGGCTGCCGAGGAGAACGGCGGCAAACTGTCCTACGATGGGATCGAATCGCTCACCGAAGAGGTGCGCGGGAAAACAGGAGAGTCCATGGAGGATTTCCTGACCAAAGCACTGCATGCCGGTCTGCTGGCCCCGACCCGGGAGATTCACGATCATTACAGGATTCCCATTCCGTCCTTCGGGGACTGGCTCCGGGGGTTGCCGGTGGAATCGCCGCAGGCCTGAGAGACGACATCCAAAATTTCTAGGAAAATCGGTAAATTCCGGGCGCTCACATGCGCTGTTTTAGCGGCCGGCAGGGATAACAGCCGTGCACAACAGCCCTTGCAGGATTTCGATCTTTGCTTCGAAAACGTGGCATCCTATTACCGGCAGTTGCCCTGGTCGTCCAACGGCC
>CAXXOQ010000057.1:0-6534 GCA_963664185.2 Caldilineaceae bacterium
ATACAATGCGCAGACCGTTCGCCCCATAGAGACCATATTGTTGCTCTGATGTTGCGTAGTATCCATGCCCGAAATCTATTGTCATTCGGTCCGGAGGCATAGACCTGGAACTGTCACCCTTGACGGTGCTGATAGGTCCCAATGGATCGGGCAAATCCAACCTTTTCGAGGTCTTGGGCCTGCTGCAGGCTGCTCCCACCGACTTGGCGATGCCCGTAAGGAGTGGTGGTGGTATACGCAGTTGGATCTGGCAGGGACAACCGCAGGCTGCGGCGGAGATAGAGGCCGTTGTCCAAATCCCCGTCGTGAACAGCCCATCCGGCACATGATCCAATTCAGGGAGTCAGCCCAGAGCTTTACGCTGGCAGAGGAAAAAATCGAAGACAGCGACTCCCGACCTGGCGCGAGGGATACCGATTTCTATTACAGATTTCAGCAAGGGAATCCCGTCCTCAACTGCAAGTTGAGGGGACGCAGGGAATTGCGAAAGGAATCGGTGGTCCCGGACGCGTCCATTCTCTCGCAACGCAAAGATCCTGAAGGGTTACCGGAATTGGCCTGTCTGAGCAGTCTCTATGCAGGAATCAGCCTCTACCGCGAATGGCAGTTGGGAAGGGACGCCACGATTCGCCAACCGGGCAAAACCGATGTTCGTCCGGCGCCTCTCAAGGCAGATTTCTCCAACTTGGGCATGTTCCTCAATCGTTTGAGACAATATCCCAGAACCAAGTCAAGTCTGTTTGAAAGGCTTGGCGACGTTTACGCAGGAGTCAGTGATTTCGAGTTGAACTTCGAAGGCGGAACTGTCCAGATCTTCTTCACGGAAGGGGAATTTGCTATACCTGCTACCCGCCTGTCTGATGACAGCCTGCGGTATCTGTGTCTGCTGGCCATCCTGCTGGACCCTGATCCACCCCGGCTGATAGCGATAGCAGAGCCGGAAGTGGGCTTGCACCCCGACGTGATACCCAAACTGGCGGATTTGCTGGTAGATGCCTCCACCCGGTGCCAGTTAATCGTAACCACACACTCCGACATCATGGTGGATGCGCTTTCCGAAAAGCCAGAATCGGTGGTCGTTTGCGAAAAACATGCGGGTCAGACGTCAATGCAACGGCTCAAGCTCACGGACCTGAAGCACTGGCTGGAAAAGTATCGGTTGGGACCGCTTTGGATTGACGGGGAACTGGGCGGAACGCGGTGGTAAGCCAAAGAACAGTCGATATAGTAAGGTGATGGGAGACTCGCAATGCCTCAAGAGGCGATGCCATGAGGAGCTCCGCCCGCTATGGGAATAGGCCGGATTTCCTGGCCGTATGCCGCGATTGACGGTCAGGCAGATTCGCAGTCGCAGGTTGCAGATCATAGTGGCTGTTGGCGGGTTACAGTCTCTTCAGATATCTGCAAGCTGTTTCACCTGATGTGGTAACCTCCTGAGACCTACCCCAGGACACGTGAGAGGACACAAAGACAAGGGCATGGAGCCTCTACTCTATTCCGTATCGGAGATAACGGATCACATCACGGCCCGCCTGCGCTCCGACGAGAACCTGCAGCATGTCTGGATCCAGGGTGAGGTGTCCAGTCTCAGTCGACCGGCCAGCGGGCATATGTATCTCACACTGAAGGATGCCGCAGCCCAGATTTCATGTGTCATGTGGCGCAGCCAGGTGGCCCGTCTGCCGTGGTGGCCCGAATCAGGGGATGAGATTCAGGCGCTGGGCCGAATAGATGTGTACCGGACCCGGGGACAGTACCAGTTTGTCATGACCCACCTGGTGCCCGTGGGTGCTGGTACGTTGCAGATGCAATTCGATCGGCTGAAGCAGAAGCTGGAACAGGAAGGTCTGTTTCATCCTGAGGCCAAGAAGCCCTTGCCCCAATTTCCCGTGCGACTGGGTGTTATCACCAGCCGGGAGGCAGATGCCTTGCGGGATGTTCTGCGGACTCTGCAGAAACGGTGGCCGGTGGTTGAGGTTGTGCTGTTCCCCAGTTTGGTACAGGGAGAAGGTGCACCGAGGCAACTGGTGCAAGCCCTGCGGGAAGCCCGGAAATGTCATGACCAACAGGAGTCCCTGGATGCCATTTTGATGGTGCGCGGCGGTGGGTCGGCGGAAGATTTGTGGGCTTTCAACGACGAACAGGTGGTGCGTGAGGTGTTTGACTGCCCCATTCCGGTAATTTCCGGTGTAGGACACGAAACGGATTTCACGCTGGTGGATTTCGTCGCAGACCATCGTGCCTCGACGCCCACCATGGCCGCGGCCGACGCTGTGCCGGAGCAGCAGGAAATCCGGGACATGATCAGCGCAATGCGTGCCAGTCTGCAGAATCGGGTTGCCTTGCAGGTTCAGGGCCATCATCGTTTGCTGGACCAGATGACCATCCGTCTGCAGAACAGTCATCCCGAGAGAATTCTTGTGCAGCGCGGCCAGGATCTCGATAGCCTGACCACCCGGCTGCAGCACGCTGCCGCCCGCGTGCAGGAACAGCGGCATGCCCAACTGACAACCGCGACGGCCCGGCTCGAATCGCTTAGCCCATTCCGGGTGCTGGAGCGAGGATACAGCATGGTACGCAAGGTGGACGGCACTGTGGTTACGTCACCGGATCAGACAGTCATCCAAGAGAAGCTGGAAGTCCTGAGTCAGCACGGATCCTATTGGGTTTCCCGCCAGACCGGACGGGAGTCTGGCCCGTGACAGAACGTAGTATCGACAGGGGGAAGGTCGAAACGCGAGGGTAGCCCATGCGATGGCAACCACGACATTGCCAAGCACAGTGGCCCCAGATAAAGAATTCCTTTGCTTTCCCAGAACCCCCTTGCACAAAGCGGCAGTTGGGATTGGTATACTTCATATACCTTGGATATGTGTTCAGGAGGACACCATGTCACGAAGAAGAGACCCTTTGATAAGTATTTGGCGCCTTGGCTGTGCCCTGCTGTTGGTCCTGGTTGCCGGTACGGCCTGTGCCATGCCGACTCCGGGCGATGCGGGAGCTGAGGCCGACGTTTCCGTTATTGATGTCTATATCGGATCTGACACCAACATCTCAGACTGGTGGAGCAATTCGATCCAGCCTGCCTTTGAAGCCGCCCATCCGGGCTATGAACTGAATATCATTCACACGGGCTCTGGCGGTGGCGGTAACGGCCCCATTGCCGACCGCGCGATGGCGGCCCTGGAAACGGGTGACGATCCCGGTTCTGACTATTTTGAGACGTTCAATCCCCTGCAGCCCATCGGGGCCATGGAAGCCGGTCTGTGGCAGGAGATCACAGAAGAGAATGTGCCCAACCTGGCCAACGTGATCGAATCGGCGCGGAACAGCAGCAATGGCTTTGACATTCCCTACCGCGGCTCGCAGGTCCTGCTGGCCTACAACGCGGAACGCCTGCTGCAGATTCTGAAGGACCGGGGTGACGTCGGGGCGGACGCGACCGAGGTCCCGGCAGAATTTGTGCCTTCCACCTGGCCCGAGCTGATGGACTGGATTTGCGCCTTCCCCGGCGAATTCATCTACCCGCGACCGGACACGACCGGGGCCGGCCGGGAATTCGTCACCCGCGCCGTATTCCAGGCGAACAATCTGGAGACAGAACGCTTTTCCACACAGGCTTACGCGGATCAATATGGTGCCGCGGAGTTGACCTCGGAGCAGCTCGCGGACATCAACGAAAAGCACTTCGCCGGTGCCTGGGAAACCCTCAATGCCATTGAACCCTGCCTGTACGACGAGGGCACCTATCCGTCGGGTTCCTCTGCCGAGACACGTCTGCTGGTGGATGATCTGGTGACCATGATTACGATCTGGTCGGATCAGGCCCTGCAGGCCAAGGGGCTGGGGCTGTTGCCGGAGCAGACCAAATTCATCCAGCTGGAGGATTTGCCCATGGTCGGCGGGTATGCGTCTTCCACCATTCCCACCAACGCCAATGACCTGGAAGGAGCCCTGATCCTGGCCAACTATCTCCTGTCCTCAGAGATGCAGGAATCCGTAGTCCGGGAAATCGGCGGGTTCCCGGCCATCAGCTGGGATCTGCTGCCCGGTGAACTGCAGGAAGACTTCAACGATGTCATTACCGATACGGTGCCATCCTTCAGCAGTTCATGGCGCGCGGCGATGTTTGATGGCTGGTACACGCATGTGGCACCGGATGTCGAGCGGGACTAGGTTGCCCTTGCCTTCATGACTGTTTCCGGATCCCCCGGATCCCACCCGGAACAGGCCACATCACGTGGCCTGTTCCGGATACCCCAGAGTGTGGGCGGCTACGCCCTGATATTCCTGCCCCTGCTGGTGATGGGGACCCTGATTCTCTATCCTGCCCTGCTTTCCCTGTTTGATACCATCACGCTCCGGAACAGTGCCGGTGCCCTGCGCTTTTCGCTCGCGGACTACGCCGAATTCTTTGCCACCCCCCTGGCGGTCCGCAATCTGATCTTCAGCCTGAATATCACCCTGGTCACGGTGGCGGTGCTCTTTCTGCTGGGCTTTCCCATCTCGCTGTATTTGCGTTTCACGGCGGGCCGCCTCAGCGATGTCATACAGATACTGGCTCTCTTTCCCCTCTTTGTCCCGGGCATTATTGCCGCGTACGCGCTCATCCGGTTTATCGGTGACAACGGCTGGCTGGAGCGCTTCCTGCATTTGCTGTTCGGCTATGAAGGCTTCACCTCGCCCTATCTGCGCCCCGGTGGCATCGTGGTGGGGTTGGCCTGGGAAGGCATCTCCATTACGGTGCTTATCCTGACTGCCGGTCTGAGCCAGATCCCTGATCCCCTGCTGGAGACCGCCCAGGATGTGGGGGCCAACCGGTGGCAGGTGTTCTGGCGTATCACATTGCCCCTCATGAAACGGTCGGCCCTGATTGTGCTGACCCTCAATTTCCTGACCGTGTTCGGTTCCTTTACCATTCCCTATCTGCTGGGACCGGCTTCGCCGGAAATGATGGGAGTCTATATGCGGCGTACGTTCTATGACGCCAATCTGCCCAGCCGGGCCCAGGTGCAGGCCGTGCTAACGTTTCTCATCAGTGGTGTGATCAGCCTGCTGTATGTGCGCGCTGTGGTCAGCCAGAAGGTAGAGGAAGAGGCATGAACTGCCACATTCCGGGGCCCTGCCATGAGGCCTGTGTCCTGAAATGATCGATTTCCGGAACCTCCTGGGGCGGAGTTTCCGCTTCATGCTGCGCCAGCCGTGGTTTGGCCTGAGCCTGTTGCTGTTGCTGTTGCTGGCGATCCTGGGGCCCATGCTGAATGTGTTCCTGTGGGCCTTTACGCGCCGCTGGTCCTATCCCGCCCTGCTGCCTACGGCATGGAGTGTGGAATTCTGGGCGGATACCTTCGCCCGGGCGGACATTGCGGAAGGTTTCATCGCCAGTATCTGGATCTCGCTGATTGTGACGCTGCTCTCTCCGCCGTGATCTGCCTGCCGGCCGCCTACGCCTTCGCCCGCCTGCACTTTCCCGGACGCACCGTGTTTCTCCTGTCCTTCCTGGCCACCAACGCGTTCCCCCGCTTCGGCCTCTATATCACGATTGCCGTGATCTTCTTTCGCCTGCGCCTGATTGGCACGGTGCCGGGCGTGGTGCTGATCCAGCTGGTCAACACACTGCTCTTCATGATCTGGATCCCGACGGCGGCCTTTCAGGGTGTTGACCGCACGCTGGAGGAAGCCGCCCTGGATGTAGGTGCGTCACCCCTGCGGGTGTTCGTGCAAATAACGCTGCCTCTGGTGGCACCGGCGCTGGCCGCGGCCCTGCTCCTGACCTTCGTCGGCACCTTCTACGAGACGCAGGGGGCAATGCTGGTGGGTGTGCCTGAAGTACGCACCCTGCCGGTCGTCATGATCCGGCTGATCAACAACCAGGTGGTCGTGCAGTATGGGGCCATCCTGTCGGTGGCCCTGTGGGTGCCCTCCCTGATCCTGCTCATTTTTGCCCAGCGCATCCTGCGGGGCGGCACCATTGCTTCCGGATTTGGAGTCTGATTTCATGGCGATCCTCAATCTGCAGGCCCTCACCAAACATTTTGGCGACGTGACGGCCGTGGACCGTGTCGATCTGGTGGTCGGGAATGGCGAATTCCTCTGTTTGCTGGGACCTTCCGGCTGCGGCAAGACCACGGCCCTGCGCATGATTGCCGGTTTTGAGACACCCAGTGCGGGTGACATCCGCATTGACGATGCCTCGGTGCTGGGTACCGGGGCCAACCGGCGTCCCACCGCCATGGTGTTTCAGCAATACACCCTGTGGCCCCACATGTCGGTGTTCCAGAATATCGCCTACGGTTTGCGCCTCCGCCGCCTGCCCCAGGACGCGATCCGTACGAAAGTCGAGGCCGGCCTGGAGCTGGTGGGACTGGCCGGTTACGGGGAACGCTTGCCGGCCCAACTCTCCGGTGGCCAGCAGCAGCGGGTGGCTTTGGCCCGGGCCCTGGTCCTGGAACCCAAGATCCTGTTGCTGGACGAACCTTTCAGCAGTCTGGATGCCGCCTTGCGCATCCGGCTCCGGGAAGAATTGCTGCGCAT
>CAXXOQ010000058.1:0-10639 GCA_963664185.2 Caldilineaceae bacterium
GTGCAGGAATGGGCACAGTCCACTGCGGTGTCCGTTTCCCAGATCCAGGAAGTGTTGAGAGCGATGGAGACGGGTGCCAGTTACTTTCCGGGCAGACGGGATCCTCTTTTTGCGTGGTGGCAGTCCATCATGAACAGGTAACGGAAGCGTAATGACGTCTTCGGTGTCCTGTGTGCCAAGATGCGGTCGTCAATGCTCAGGGTACGTTGCAGCGCGCAGGTCAACACGATGCCCCTGGTGCCGGCAACGCCTGACAGCCACGAAACGCAGCGTTGGGAACAGCGAGACTGCAGATTCAAGACAAAGTGCGGTCACGGCATGGCAAGGTTCATATGGTGTGGGGTAGCGGGTTGTACCCATGATCATTCCGGATTCAATGCCAGTCGTGAGCACGGGGCATCTGCACCTGTATGGGTACGGCCCACACATCAGAGGCAATAACCGTGGTGGTACCATCCCAGCGGGAAATGAGGCCCTTGACCAACACGACCTGACTCCGCATGGCCTGCCGACACCGGGCAAAGACATGCGGCCACAGCAGGATCTGCATGTCACCTGTCTCATCTTCCAGGGTGACAAAGACCGTGCCTGCCCGACCCTTGGGGTGCTGACGGGCAATAGGCCAGCCTGCGACGACGGCCATTTCCCCTTCGGGCACCTTTGCCACCTCCCGTGATGGCAGCACCCGCGGGCTGAAGCGGGGGCGCACGAACTCCATCAGATGGCCCTGGGGATACATGCCCAGCACTCGATATTCCCCTGCCATCTTCTCCCAGGCGGTAAAGTCGGACAGAGGCGGCACCTCCCGATTCGTCTTCAGGGCCAAGGTTGCCTGGCCCCTGTGGCCTGAGGGAGGCGCCAGACCGGCATCCCACAGCGCCTCCCGCCGGTTGGGATGGGTACCGTCAAAGGCGCCTGCCTGCACCAGGGAAAGCAGGGTTTGGGGTTCCAGGCCCGTGCGCCGTACCAGGTCACTGGGACTGTCGTAGGGGCCGTTCCACGCCCGTTCGTCTGCGATCTGCCGGGCCGCCGCCCGCCCTACATCCTTGATCAACTTCAGCCCCAGGCGTACACCCCCGGCCTCCGGTATGCACTGTATCTGGCTGCGATTGACGCAGGGGTTGTGAAACGGCACGCCGAACCGCCGGGCATCCTGCTTCAGGGTTTCCCGGGGATAGAACCCCATGGGCTGGTTGTTGATCAGCGCCACAAAGAATTCCAGCGGGTAATGGCACTTGAGCCAGGCGGCCTGGTAGGCCGTAATGCCGAAGGCGTGGCTGTGGGACTCGGGAAACATGTAGTGGCCGTTGACCTTGCCGAAGATTTTGAGGGCGATGTCCCGGGGTACGCCCTGGCGCAGGGCCCCTTCCAGGAAGCGTTGCCTGTGCCTCGCCAGCAGGCGGTCGTTGTTGCGACGTCCAAAGGCCCGCCGCATGGCATCGGCCTGGGCGGCGGTCATGTCTCCTACATCCATGAGCAGCTGCACGACCTGCTCCTGCCATACGATAATCCCCCAGCCCCGCTCCAGCGCCCGCTTTTCCAGGGGATGATCATACGTCCAGGGCACGCCCTGCCGGTACCGTTCCACAAACTGGGAGACCGCACTGCCCTGCATGCCCACGCCCGGCCGGATGAGCGCCACCTGATAGGCCAGATCCTGCAAATTGCGGGATTGCAGCCGTTGCCCCAGTTTGAGCTGGGCCGGTGACTGGAGCAGGAATACCCCTTTGGCCCGTCCAGCGTTGATCAGGTCGTAAACCGCCGGATCGTCCGGATCGATTTGGGTCAGGTCCGGCCGCCGGCCGCAGCGGGCCTGGATCAGATGCAGCGCCTCTTCCAGCTGGTCCAGCACCGGCAGTGACAGCAGGTCGATCTTGGCGAAGTTGGCATCCGCCACACTGTCCTTGTTCCAGTCCATAATGTAGCGCCCGGGAATGGCCCCGGCCCGGATGGGTACCATTTCGGAAATGGGGGAGCGGCTCAGGATTAAGCCGCCTACATGCTGGCTCAGCCGTTTGGGCGCGCCCATCAACTGGGGTGCCAGTGCCACCAGTTCCCGCCAGCCCGGGGCCTCCACCCGGTCCCGGAAGCCGGCCAGGGCCTGCATCTCGTCCCGCAGATGGCGGCTGTCCCGGGATGAAAGCTGCCGGGACAGATGGGTCAGTTCGGCCCGGGGCAGGCCCAGGGCCTTGCCCAGATCCTGAATGATGCCCTTGGCCGTATAGGTCATGATCGCCCCGGACAGCACCGCAAATTCCGGCCCAAAATGTTCATGGACCCGCAGAATCAGGTCATCCCGCAACCCCCGGGGAAAGTCCAGGTCGATATCGGGCAACTGCCGGGTGTCCGCGGCAATGAACCGCTCCAGGGTCAGCCCCCATTGCAGGGGATCCACGTGGCTGATGCCGATCAGATACCCGGTCAGCAGGGCTACGGAGGAACCCCGGCCCCGTCCCGGCAGGCGCTCCTCGCGGGGGGTGTCAGGGTGGACCATGCCTTTTTCTTCCATCAGGTCCTGCGCCAGCTGTACGATTTCCCGATAGAGCAGCAGGAAACCGGCCAGATCATGATGATCAATCAGGTGGAATTCCTCCTGCAGCCGGGCCGCCACCGGGGGCGTGATCGCGCCGTAGCGGCGTTCGGCGGCCCGGTAGCAAAGCTGGCGCAGGCGCTGTTCCGGTGTTTCCCCGGGCGCCAGGGAGGGAGCGGGCAGCCGGTAGTCCAGGTTCACGGTCAAATTGAACTGGCACTGGTCGGCAATCTTCGCCGTGTTGGCCAAAGCCTCCGGACAATGGCGAAACAGTCTCGCCATCTGGGCCGGTGACTTGAGGCAGAGATGCGGATTGGGTGTGATGTAGGGTAGAGCCTGCTCCAGCGTCACATTCCGCTTGGCCGCAACCAGCACATTCTGCAGGCGAAACCGTTCCGCCTGGTGATAGTGCACATCATTGGTGGCTACCACCGGCACGCCTTCGCTCTGGGCCAGCTGGTACAGGGCCCGATTGCGCCGGGTATCGCCCTGGACAAAATTCTGTTGCAACTCCACATAGACGCCATCGGTCCCGAACCAGTCCCGGTAATCCCGCAGCAGGCGTTGGGCCGCCGCGTGTTGGGCCTGGGTCACGAGTTCGCCCAGGCGACTTCGGCGGCCGCCTGTCAGCAAAATCACATCCCGGGCGTAGGCTGACAGATGGACGGGATCCAGTTGGGGTTCCTGCCGGTCCCGGGCGTTGGCCAGGGTAAACAGTCGGCACAGATGGGCATAGCCCTGCCGGGAACGGGCCAGCAGGGTCAGCCGGGTGCCGTCTACCAGGGCCAGTTCACCGCCGGTAATGGGCTGTAACCCCATGCTGTTGGCCTGGCGGGCAAACTCCAGGGCTCCGCACAGGTTGGTATCGGTCAAGGCCAGCGCGCGGTAGCCATATTGCTGGGCCTGATCCAGGAGTTCCTGTGTATGGGCCGCCCCGAGGCCGAAAGAATAGAAGCTCTTGGCATGCAGTTCCACGTAAGGGCCAGTCATCTCACACCTGAGCGTTCTGCCAGTACCAGCTGTGATCCTGATGATCCCGAAACAGGGTGGTGTGCCGACCCTCTCCGGTGACGACGGCATAATAGGTACGGGCCATGGGCTGGGGCAACCACCACAGATCGAAAGTCCAGCGATCCAGAATCGCGGTCACCTGCCGCCACCGTGCCTTCAGGCGTACGGCGACCGGTTGTTGCCGGGTTCCGGCCCGCACGGCTACGGGGGTGGGCGCGGCAACCGGACGGATGGCCTCCTGGCCTCTGTCATCCCGCGCAATCTGCAGGGCCCGCATCTCCGGCGCCGGGTGCCAGGGCGCGACCTCTACGACCTGATACAGGGTTTGACTGCCAAAACGGGCCGCCAGGTGCCTCGCTACGGCTTCCAGACGCTGCCGGCGGTCATCCGCCGACTGCGCCAGAAGACCCAATTGCTGGCCTCCCGCCTGGGTGAAATGGGAAAGCGTCAACGTGATTTCCGCAATCGGGGCCGCGGGCAGATGGGATTCCAGTTGGGTGCCTATGACCCGGGAAGCCTGATCCCAGGTCTGCGCACCGGGATTGAGGCGAAAGACATGCTCCCAGGGTGGGAGGCCATGCAAGGTACAGGAGACCGCGATCCGACTCGTGCCGCGGCCACGCATCCCGGGCCGGGCAAAGGCGCGCTTGAGGAGTACATCCACGGCTGTGCGCAAGGCCGCCACGGCTGCGGTATGAAAGGGCATGACCATGGTCTCCACAATGTGCGCGCTGTGGGCCAGAGGCTGCAGGGGACTGTCATCCCAGCCGTGGCAGAGTTCCCAGGCCAGTTTCCCTTCCGGACCAAACTGATCCTGCAGCCACCGCCGGGAAAGGCGGGTCACGTCGCCCATGGTGTACAGGCCCAGGCGCCGCATCCGGATACGGGTAGCCGGTGCCACGGGCAACAGGCTGATGGGTTGGGGAGATAAAAAGGCCTGGATGTCCGCCGGCACAGCCACCGCCTGGAGGGGTGGGGCGGACCGGGCGGCCATGTACGCCGGAAACTTGCCCGCGGCCAGGCCGATGCGGGCATTCAGATCCGGTGGGATGGCTTTCAGCAATACCTGCACCACACCGCCGGCATTCCCGTACAGATTGGCCGCTCCCCGCAGATCCAGATAGGCTGCACCCAGCCCTGCCCCTTCCACCCGGTCACTGACGCCCTGCAGGGCCGTCAGCACCTGTCCGAACACCTTTTGATAACAGGGCATGTCGGCATCCAGCATGGCAGCGGTCGGGGCCTTGGCGCGCGCCTGTGCCAGGGTCATACCCACCGTCACCCCGGATGTGGCAGGCAGATAATCCAGAATACGGGGGTGCCGCGTGCTCCGGTCGACTATCAGCCCGGGCTGGTCCTGCAGCTGTGGACGACGGCCCAACTCGGCTTTGGCGGCCAGATGGGTGATCAGGACACAGGCAATCTGCATGACAATTCTGCCTCTGAACTCTTATGCTGTATTGACATGATTGAACATTATAGAGTGAATATATTCTGAAAATAAAGCCAAGTTCGGTTTTATAACAGAAAATATACAGTTATATTAGACATGGTATGCCATGCCGTGTCAAGGTCCACAGGCGGTTCCGGGCGATCCACAGCGGCAGATCGCACATGTACGGGACCGGAAACCCGAGGCCGATCCTGGGGCCAAGCACGCCGCGACTGGCTGTGTCCGACGTCCGGCCCCAATCCATTGCCCTGCTCCCCGGTCCCGCCTGGACGCGCGCCAAGGCCGCCAACCGCAATCTTGCCGGGGAAATCAAGTCTGGCCCCGGTCCCTTCCCATCCGGGATGCCTGGAACCATCCTCCCGTCCTCAAATCTGCAGGTAGCGCCAAGGGTTGGCCGTTCGGGATTCCAACAGTCTTCTTATGCTCCGCTAATGTGGCGTATATGCTTCCTGCCTACAATGCGACATGTATCAAGGGCAATGCGCCAGGCTACAGCAATACGGCGCAAAGCCTGCCTGAATCGCTCTGGAGGTGCAGAATGACACGTTTGACAAGAAGCAATCCGTTCTGGGATTGGAATATGACACCCATGCTCCGTCTGGCGACACCCAGTCGGGCTGCCACCGATGCCTATCTGCCGCCCATGGACATTGAAGAAGCGGAAGGGCAATATATCGTGACGCTGTCGGTGCCCGGATTCAGCCAGGATCAGCTGGAAATCTCCCTGGAGGACGATGTCCTGCATATCCAGGGCTCCCTGGCCAGCGAGAACGCAAGCGACGAAGCCGTGGCCGGACGCAAGTATCATCTGCGGGAACGCCACATGAATCGGTTCTCCCGTTCCCTGCGGCTGCCGGCCGGAACAGAGGCTGACCAGATTGGGGCCAAGTACGACAACGGTGTCCTGATTCTGACGATTCAGAAGCCACAGGAGGTTTTACCCCAGCAGATCGAGATTGCCGTAGGGTAACCCGTACCGCAGACAGGCCGTCCGGGGGCCAAGGCGTTACCCCGGCCCCCGGACGGCAGGGGTTTAATCCCGCGGGGCTGTTGCGGCCAGAAGGCGTACCTGGGGCACAAGGCTACAACCGGACTAACAGTTGAGGCAAGGCAACAAGCGTATGATGGCGCCTGAGGCTTGGGGGCCATCATACTGCCCCTGCCTTGGCGGGCGGACTCAACGCTTGGGTTTGAACAAGGCCGGACTGGGGACAGGGGCTGATACTCTGTTCCGGTTGGCACGGCACGGGCCGGCACGAGACAAGGCCCAAAACTCCCCGGGACGGCAGGCCTCAGAGTGGCCTGGCGTTTTGGTACTCATGCCACCAGTCACGCAGTGCGTGTCCACCCTGATACGCCTGGGCCAAGGCGTCCAGGTCCGCAAAAGTCAAGTGCGTTCCCTCAGGCGCAGGCAGGAGCTCGGCTATGGC
Organism: Caldilineaceae bacterium; assembly: GCA_963664185.2. Classification (GTDB taxonomy): domain Bacteria; phylum Chloroflexota; class Anaerolineae; order Caldilineales; family Caldilineaceae; genus Bin34. The sequence goes on from CAXXOQ010000058.1 coordinate 6,425, forward strand.
ATTGCGGGCCTCCCGCCCATATTTTTGTTCTACATATTCAAGTTGCATTTCCATACGGCCTTCTATACGGCCTTCTATACGGCCTTCCATGCGGCCTTCTTGCCGGAGTGATGGGTAACGTACGGCTACCTGATGGCTGATCATTTGCAACTCCTCTGCTGTGGCATGCGCCAAATTCCAGTCTGTGGGCACGTCTTCCCACCGCTGCACGGCGGTAGCCCCAAAGCGCGCCAGACAATCGGCCAGTCCCTGCTGGGCTCTTTTGGTTCCGTACAGCGTAGCAATTTCCGTTTGGGCGGGCAATTGCGCAATCCGTTGCGCCAGCTCCGCCACATGGCGCCTGGGGCTTGGGGGCCATCATACTGCCCTGCCTTGGCTGGCGGACTCAATGCTTGGGTTTGGACAAGGCCGGGCTGGGGCCAGGGGGCTGGTACTCTGTTCCGGTTGGCACAGCCCGGCATGAAGCAAAGCCCGAAACTCCCCAGGACGGCAGGCCTCAGAGTAGCCTGGTGTTTTGGTACTCATGCCACCAGTCACGCAGTGCGTGTCCATCCTGATACGCCTGGGCCAAGGCGTCCAGGTCAGTCAAGCGCGTTCCCTCAGGCGCAGGCAGGAGCTCGGCTATGGCCTCGCGGGCCTCCCGCCCATATTTTTGTTCTACATATTCAAGTTGAGTTTCCATGCGGCCTTCCATGCGGCCTTCCATACGGCCTTCTTGCCGGAGTGATGGGTAACGTACGGCTACCTGATGGCTGATCATTTGCAACTCCTCTGCCGTGGCATTCGCTAGATTCCAGTCTGTAGGCACATCTTTCCACCGCTGCATGGCGGTAGCCGCAAAGCGCGCCAGACAATTGGCCAGACCCTGGGCTCTTTCGGCTCCATACAGCGTAGCAATTTCCGTTTGGACGGGCAATTGCGCAATCCGTTGCGCCAGCTCCGCCACATGGCGCCTGAGACTTGGGGGCCATCATACTGCCCCTGCCTTTGCTGGCGGACTCAACGCGCAGGTTTGGACAAGGCCGGGCTGGGGCCAGGGGCTGATACTCTGTTCCGGTTGGCACGGCGCAACCCGGCACGAGGCCAGGCCCGAAACTCTCCAGGACGCCAGGCCTCAGCGTGGCCTGGCGTTTTGGTACTCGTGCCACCAGTCGCGCAGTGCGTGTCCATCCTGATACGCCTGGGCCAAGGCGTCCAGGTCAGTCAAGCGCGTTCCCTCAGGCGCAGGCAGGAGCTCGGCTATGGCCTCGCGGGCCTCCCGCCCATATTTTTGTTCTACATATTCAAGTTGAGTTTCCATGCGGCCTTCCATGCGGCCTTCCATACGGCCTTCCATACGGCCTTCTTGCCGGAGTGATGGGTAACGTACGGCTACCTGATGGCTGATCATTTGCAACTCCTCTGCCGTGGCATTCGCTAGATTCCAGTCTGTAGGCACATCTTTCCACCGCTGCATGGCGGTAGCCGCAAAGCGCGCCAGACAATTGGCCAGGCCCTGGGCTCTTTCGGCTCCATACAGCGTAGCAATTTCCGTTTGGACGGGCAATTGCGCAATCCGTTGCGCCAGCTCCGCCACATGGCGGGTCGGCTCCACCAACACTCTTTCCAGATCAAAGACCAGGCGCAACGTTGCCTGCGACGGGATGGCGCTTTCCGGCATGTGGTGCATGTCAAACAGCACGGGGGACCATGAGCCAAACAGCTGACGGCACCAGTCCCTTTGCACGGGATTGAATACACTCTCCAGCTGCGGGTTCCGCCAGGGTTCCTGACCCCGATACAGGATGATCATGACAGGGAAGGGAATGTAGTGGGTGCCTGGTTGCCGGATAGCGCTGGTGTCGCAGTTGAGGACCAGTCCGGAAATATAGTTGAGCACGCGCCAGGGAAAAATCTGCTGATTCTGTGTCTGTACTTCATGCGTGTACATCAGGCAGGCACCGTGATCGGTCTCGAACCACCATACCGCGTCACTCTCCCGGCGCTGATCATCGGCAGGATGACCGCTCCGGTCACTGACAAAGCGGGTGGGCAAGGGACGCAGGGATTGGGGTTGAAGCGCGCCGCAGTCATGGGTGGCGCAGATCCAGGAAGCCCAGGCATGCTGCACTCCGATTTCCTGGTGTAACCGCTGATATTGGGGGTCTGAGGCATACATCCTGTGGTGCACCTGTGCTGTGTCATCAGCGCTTATACGAAACAGGTATAACCGGAAACCAATTCTATCCGTAACCGTTGCCGGACCCGGGTCGGGGCATCCTGCCATGAGCGCAACACCGCTGTGGCTGTCACTATCCTGTCCCGCTGCACCCACCACAGTCTATGCAGCAGGGCCTCGGGGTGCCCTGCGCAGCCCATGATGACAACACCTCTATCCGGCAGGGGACTTACTCCTGGCAAGTCAAACAACGGGTATCCTGTATGACTATTATACCTGATTAATATAGTGATACAATTATATTTGTCTATAGTGGCATGAGGTGTCTGGATTTGCCTGGCTTGCAGGAGCTGTCATGTCAACCCTTGCCCGCCGCCGCTCCTGGCCCTCATCCGGTTGTCCACGCTCCGGAAAATGCCCCCACCAAAAGGCCTCCAGGGCGGTCTGGAGGCTGGCCGACGGTCGCGCAGACGGGCACCGGTCGGAGTTCGGGCTGCCATCCGGCCAGGGTTAGAGTCTGTGCACGGTCCGATGGGCGTCACCAATTTGCCGGGCAATGTCCTCCATACTCACACCCAAGTCCCTGTAAATACAAGCAATGTGGCGGGACTTGGCCAAGTTGCTCCACTGGGCCGGGCCATTGACATGTTTGCATCCCAGATAGCGCCAAGCCTCCTCCCGTGTGCCCTGCATGGTGGGAATTGATGCAAGACTTTCCCTTTGTATAGACGTCCGTACGGGTATGTCCCGCTTCAAGTCCGTAGCCAGGGCAGGATGCAAAAGGAGTTTGATCGCGGCCAATCGGTGGTTGCCTTCAATGACGATGTTCTTCCCGTTCTCCGTCACCCCGATTGCAGGTTCATGGGAAAGAAGCCACGGCGGAGGGACGCGCAGGGATATCCAACTCGTGGAGACGAGGATTCTTGTGGTCAAAGTCCAAATCCTGGGCTTTCGTCTTGCGGGTATCCTGGGCTTTCATGGAAGCCTCTCCTGGCTTTATCACCAGGGCATCAGACCCGCGTGGGCATCTGGCCCGTTAGCCTGCACCCGGCAACTGGGTTTCCCTACACTTGTCGTTTCTGCCTTGCTCCCCCACCACAGATCAGCAGGCGGCGCAACCATTCGCGCAAAGCTTGCACAAAATTCTGTCCTGCGTATCGTCTTCGCCGCCAGAAGTTGCTGGCGCGACTCCTGGAGGGACGCGAAACATCAGGGCCCGTGCCGGGTGGACGGCCGCGCATGCTGTGCCCCAGGGCAAGACTGCCGCTCAGGGGTTCGTCCGGGTACCAGGAGCCATGCGGCACGGGAAATCGCCGCCCAGCAACAACCCACCCTCAGGTACGTGCCATGGGCGGGAGCTTCCTTCAGGCACGCTCCGTAAAGCGCTCCACTTTGTCCCAATCCAGTTCCACACCCAAGCCTGGGGCATCCGGCGTAAGCAGCACACCGTCCACCGGGTCCCGCGGGGTAGCGATGAATGTGTCTGCCAGGTCGGTCGCGGGCGAAGGCCAGCGGGCACAGGGAATGGCCGAGGCCAGGTGGCAAGCCGCAACCGCGATCAGATCGTAGTAAATTGCGATCGACAGCCCGAAGCCGGCGGCCTCAAACAGGTGGCCAATCTGCTGCACGGTCTGCAGGCCACCATGCTTGCCGATTTTCATGAGCGCCAGGGTGGCGGCACCCCGGCGCACAACCTCCATGGCATCCGGCAATCCGTAGATGGCTTCATCAGCCATCACCGGGGTGTGCAGGCGCCGGGCGATTTCCGCCATGTCTTCTATGCGTTCGACCGGCTGTTCAATGGCGCCCAACGCGCCCAGATCTTCCATGGCCTTCAGCGCCGGAATCGCCTGGGTGATCGTATAGCCTATGTTGCCGTCCACCTGGATTACCGCCCGTCCCCGCACGGCATCCGCGACCGCGGCGTAACGCTTCACATCCTCTATGGGATCGAGCCCGATTTTCATTTTCAGAACCTGGTAGCCATGTTCATCCAGCTGCGCGCGGGCGTGCACGGCCATGTCGGCGGGCGGGCCATGGTGCACAAAGCCCATCAG
>CAXXOQ010000059.1:0-19882 GCA_963664185.2 Caldilineaceae bacterium
GTGGATCGCTTGGTGGCAGACGAACTGGCACGCCAGAATCTGCCTGCCAATGCCCGCCTCAACTACCTGGACTTTGTGGGACGTGACCCGGTTTTTATGGAATTGCTGGACTGGCCGACCACGTTTCCCAAGGTGTGGGATCTCCTGGGGTGGAATATCCAGCTGTACCATTCCCACTTTATTTCCACGCCGCCCCTCGGACCCGGAGAAGAAAACCCGGGCTACAACTGGCACAAGGACAGTGGCAGGTTGAATCAGGAACTGGAAACGAATCCCCAGCCGCGCATCTCCCTCAAAATCGCCTATTTCCTCACCGACACGTCTGTGGATGGGCGGGCTAATCTGTATGTGGTGCCGGGCAGCCATCTCACCAACAAACTGGAGAACATCGTCAATGGGGAACCGCGCGACGGTGTCCCCGTGCTGGCCAAGCCCGGCACGGCCGTGTTCTTTGACAGGCGCATTTTCCACGCTTCCAGCCCGAACACGTCAGAGGTGACGCGCAAGGTGCTGTTTTACGGCTACAGTTATCGGTGGTTGCGACCCCGTGATGACATGACGGTAGAGCACTGTCTGGCCGCAGTGTGATCCCATCCGCAAACAGTTGCTGGGAGTGAGGTCCTTCCGGGGGCCATGGTTACTCTTCCCCCCAGGAGGAGGATGTACCCCTGCGGGCGTGGCTGCGCGAACACCGGGGGTACAGCCTCCGCTGCACACTGAGGACGCCGCGCTGTCCGCAGGCCCTCTCCCGCCATTCCGGTCAGGCCTGATCGCGTTCCTGCAACGCGGCCTGAATGGCTTCCAGGTAGCGGCTCTCCGCCATCAGAATGTGGTCCAGGGTTTCGCGAATGGTCCAGGCGCCTGCCTCCGGCACCCGATCCAGATCCTCATCCGTCAAACCCACCACGGTGCCGAGCAAGTGGCCCCAGCCACGTTCGGCCTCGGCCAGTTTGCGCTGGGTATCCGTATAGTTGGCCTGCAAGGCTTGGCGGGCACCCGTGATCTGGTTGGCGTGTTCCCGCATGTGATCCCCAAAACGCAAAAACAGAATGCCCACGGTGGGCCAGGTGTTGCTCCATTGTTCTGTGGAGAGGGACGCATGGGCGTCCTCCACGTCCTGCAGGAGGGACAGTACTTCGTGGCGGCGGTTACGGATTTCTTCCAGTTTGGCGTTCAGTTCAGTTCGGGCCATGGGATATTCCTTGTGGGCGAGTACATACACGGTACAGTGTACTGCAGGACCGGGTGCGGTGGGGGAACCAACCTGGTCTGGTCACGTCATTTTTTTGCCGATCCGGGTGAGGTTTCTACAATGCGGCAGCAGGTTCTTCCGATTCGGGGCAACAGATTATGAGCAGACATGAACTGGATACCATCCTGGCTGAGATTCGGGCGGCCCGCGCGGCGAGTCTGGCGTATCTGACCGATGTGCCCGAATCCGACTTTCCGCTCCCCACCGATCTTCCGCGCTGGGATGAAGTGCGCCGGGTTCTGTTGCGGCTGGGAGAGCACATGCGGGAACACACGAATCAGATAGAGGGTGCGCGGGCCGATCTGGGCCTGCACAAGACCATGCCCCAGCGCATGCTGGCCGAAGCCGAACTCAGCTGGGGCAAATTGCTGGCGGCGGTGGTGGGACTGGACGATACGGATTTGGATGCGCAGCCCGGACCGGAATCCTGGTCGATCCGCACCGTGCTGGAACACGTTCTGTCCTCGGAACGGAATTACCTGGCCGCGGTCCAGAAGGCATACGACCAGCGCGATCAGGCTTGAGCCAGCGCAGGTTTGAACTTTGGCAGGAGAGTGAGTACGTTTTGTGAAAATCTTGGTAACAGGCGGTGCGGGATTCATCGGCAGCCATCTGGTCGATGCCCTGGTCAAGAGCGATCACGATGTGATCCTGCTGGACAATCTGCATACCGGGGTGCAGGCCCATGTCAATCAGAAGGCCATGTTCTACCGGGTGGACATGACAGATCATACGGGATTGGCCCAGATCTTCGAGCGGAACGAGATTCAGGCGGTCTGTCATTTGGCGGCCCGCGCCAATGTCCGTGAGAGCATGCAGGATCCCCTGGGCTATGCGGAAGTCAATGTGACCGCTACGCTGAATCTGATGGAACTGGCCCGGCAAACGGGGGTGGAGCAATTTATCTTTGCCAGTACGGGGGGGGCTGTCTACGGTGAGGGCCTCCGGACCGATGGCGTCCACCGGGCCTTTGTGGAAAATGACACCGTCAAGCCGCTGGACAACTATGCCGTCAACAAACTGGCGATTGAGTATCACCTGCACGCGTATGCACAGGCCTACCAGTTGCGCTGTGTGTCCCTGCGCCTGGCCAATGCGTACGGTCCCCGCCAGAATCCCAGGGGAGAGGCCGGCGTCGTGGCGATCTTTGCCGGCGCCATGCTCCAGAACCAGGAAATTCGTATCACGGGAGACGGGGAGCAGGCGCGGGACTTCTGTTATGTATCGGATATGGTAGAAGCCTTTCTTTCGGCGCTGCGCCACAAAGCTGCCGGCGTCTACAACATTGGCTCAGGGCAACCCGTCACGATCAACCAGATTTTCAGCAAGCTGGCTTCCCTCACGCACTATAACCGCAAGCCCGTGTATGTCCAGAAACCTGTCGGGGAAGTGGATATGACGTACCTGGATGCGACCCGGGCCCGTACCCATTGGGGATGGTCGGATCGTGTGGATCTGCAGCAGGGCCTGCTCAATGTGGTCAAGTCCCTGCGCGAAAAGTCGTAGAGGGCCGATGCCCCGGGTTGCGCCTGGATCACACAGGCCGGAAACGCAGGGAACCCTGGTGGGTTCCTACCTGATGTCAATTTCACATGATGCACAAGGAAGGCAGGGATGTTTGCCAATACGATACTGGCCTGCAATCGCGACGGGCGCAAGGCCCTGTCGCTGCACCTGAATTCGGCGGAACCGATCTGGATTGAGCTGGCGGCGCTGGCCGGCTTTGACTGTCTGCATCTGGATGGGGAACATGGCGCCTTCAACCCGGTCGCGGTGGACGCTGTCGTATCCGTGGCGCATGCGCACGGTTTGACGGTCAAGGCCCGCATACCCAACCACAGTGCGGATGAAGTCAACCGCTGGCTGGATCGGGGCATCCAGGGCATAATGGCACCCCACATTGAAACCGGGGCCCAGGCCCAGGCTTTGGTGGACGCCTGCTATTTCGGTCCCGAGGGGCATCGATCCTGGGGCGGCGGCCGGGGCACGGAATTCAACGATGAGGTCCTGCTGGAGACCCGGTACGGGGGACGCCGGGCCTTTGCCGAATTCGCCAATGCCAACATGCTGGTTTGGGCCCAGGTCGAGTCGCAATTGGGTTTTGCCAATCTGGATGCCATTCTGGCCGTGGAAGGGCTGGACGGCATTGCGTTTGGTCCCTATGATCTCGGATATTCCCTGGGGTTCCCCGGGGCCGGGGCGGAGCACCCCGAGGTGGCACGCCTGCATGATGAGATCGAAAGGCGCACGCGGGCGGCGGGCAAGCGATTGTCCAGCGACTTTGTCCTGGAACTGGATCAGGCGGGGGCCCTGCTGGCAGCCGGGCGCCGTTTCATCCAGGACCATCACGCCACGGCCTTCCCGGATTGATCGGACTCTTGTCGGACCAGAAGGCTGTCATTGACAGCCAGACTGCGCCCGCGGCAAGCAGGTTCATCCTGCCGGTACGGTGGCCAAGCCGAGGGCAGTCCCTCTGGCAGATTTGGCGGTCATAACGTGTCCGCTGCGATCGGCGTCCATGTGACAGCAGGTATGGGGCAAAGGTGCACAGGTTGCCTTGATATACTGGATTTCAAGGTGGACTTTCTCCATGAACGGTTAGAGACGATAGAGAGATCTGGCAATGTCACTGCCACCCCTGCCCATTAATGTGACCAATTTTGCCACGATAGCGCAAGACCGGTATGCCTATATTGACAAGACGCCTCTTATAGGCCAGATTGCCCGCGACAAGGCACATCTGTTTCTGGTACGACCCCGACGCTTTGGCAAGACTTTACTGGTGTCTACGCTGGAGCATTTGTTTCGGGGCCATGTGCACCACTTTCGGGACACTTGGCTCCATGAACGCTGGAACTGGGCAGGAGAAACGTATCCTGTAGTGCGGCTGACCATGTCCATACGGGGTGTGCATGCGGCGGACGAGTTGAAGCAGGAGCTATGCCGACTGCTATGGAATCAGGCCGGCGATCTGGCCCCACGACTTTTCGCCGGCATGTATACCTACCGCGAAGGCTTGCAGGTGTTTGGCGCAACACCTGCCGAATACCTGCAGGTCTGGCTGCAGTTTTGGATTCGGCAACATAAGGAAAGTATGGCAGCAGGGAATACGGCTGCGCGCGATCCGGAAACAGAGGGATCGCTGGTGGTGCTGCTGGACGAGTACGATATCCCGGTCAACGAAAATCTGGATCAGGCCGAGGTGCGCAGCATTGTAGATGTGATGCGATCCTTCTATGGGGTACTGAAAGAGTGCGCGGACGACATCCGATTTACCTTTGTAACGGGTATTGCCCGCTTTGCGCGTACCGGTCTGTTTTCGGGTGCCAACCATCTGATGGACATTTCAGACTGGGAACAGTATGAAACCCTGTTGGGGATTACGGAGGAAGAACTGCGCAGTGGTCTATGGCGGCCTCACATAGAACAGGCCGCCCATCACGTACATATTTCGCCCGATCGGCTGTATCAGGCGCTGGCAGAACACTACAATGGCTACCATTTCACGCCCGGAGCCGAAGCCGTCTACAATCCCTATTCCCTCTTGCTGTGCCTGCGCCATCTGTATGCGGTGCGGCGTCCTGAACGCTTTGATCCGGCGGTATTGCCGTATTACTGGTCTGAATCCGGCAATACCTCCCTTTTGCAGCGGATCGCCGCCTTGCCTGGGTGGCCAGCGGAAGCCGGACCCTCTCCTCGCAGTCCCGTACCGATTTCCGAGGTGTCCCGCGTATCGTACGATACCTCCCGCCCGGATGTGCTGGCCCTGTTGTACCAGACCGGTTATCTGACCTATACACTGAAATCTGGCCTGCCGCCGCCCCACGATGTATTCCTTGATTTTCCCAACCGGGAAATCGCCGAGACGTTTCATGCGGAGGCCGGGAACTGGTTCCGGCGTCAATGGCCCAATGCCGACACCTGGGAATCGTTTCCGGTATTGGCCAACTGGATCACGCGCCTGCGCCAGGCATGGGATCACGGGCAAATGCAGGATTTATGCCATCTGTACAATGAATACCTGCGCCACCTTCCCTATCCCCTGCATCCGGCGCGGGATCAGGACAAGAGCATTCTGGACTATGAATTCTTTTATCAGGCCCTGCTCCATGGGGTATTGCGCTGGCTGAACCTGCAGCCCATGGCCGAAATTCCGGCCTATCGGGGGCGTGCTGACATGATGGTGACGCAGCCGGATCGCGCCTGGATCGTGGAAGTGAAGGTCAACGATACGGCAGAACAGGCGGTACGCCAGGCCCTGGTGCGTGGCTATGCGGTACTGGAGGAAAGCTGGGGACGCCGGGTGACGGTTCTGGGCATCAATGTAGATACCCGGCGCCGTCATGTGACGGAAGTCAGCCAGTGGGAACTGGGAGTCTTTGCCCCCAATCGCCAATGTTGGGAACATGAGCCGTTTCCCACACCTTTGGCCCAGATTGACGTGGGTTCTGCGGACAATGTACTCCGCGTGGACTGGCCGTTTCCGCACTCCCTGGACACAGGATATTTCCCGCCTGTCTGTCCCATGGAAACACCATCGTAACCCGACTTTCTGCGTTCTTCCGCGGTCCCTTCCCTGTCTCCGCCGCGCATGTGGTTACCCACCGTACCGAGCTGGGAGCTGGTCAGATGCCCTGCCTGTTCAGGGGCTGTGCCGAGCTGCCTGCATGGCGCTTCAGCTGGACCCGGATATCCTGAGGGGCTGCGGCAACTGCAAATCGCCTAACACAACCCTGCAGCTGTGGCCAGGCGGTGCAGGAGCAGGCCAAAGGCTTGCTGGGCACGGGCGAAACTGGACAGCCGAAAGAACTCATTGGGGGCGTGGATTTGCTCGTCACGTGTACAGAAGCCAAACACCAGCGAATAGATCCCCAGATGCTCCAGCATCGCCGCGGTAACCGGGATGGTGCCACCACTGCCAATGTAGAAGGGATCCTTGCCGTACAGTTCCCGGTAGGTATCCGCCATGTGCCGGACACCGGGGTGATCCAGCGGAAGCAGATAAGGAAAAGCCATACCGGTACGGGGTGTTACGGTCACGCGTACGCCGGGGGGAGCATGCCGCTGGACATGATGCTCGATACACTCCAGGATCCGTGCCGGGTCCTGGTCCGCGACCAAACGGCAGGAAATCTTGGCGTGCGCGGAACTGGGCAGGACCGTCTTGGCCCCATCGCCCTGAAATCCCCCCCACATGCCATTGACCTCCAGGGTGGGGCGCCGCCACGCCCGTTCGTTGGTGGAATAACCGGCTTCGCCAAAGACCGCGTCGACATCCAGATCCTGCATGTAGGTGGTTTCATCATAGGGAGCCTGCGCCAGCAACGCGCGATCTGACTCGGCAAGGGGCGCGACATCGTCATAGAACCCCGCAATCGCGATACGACCCTGGGCGTCGTGCAGGGAAGCAATGATCGCGGCCAGGGCGTGCAGGGGATTTTGGATGGTGCCCCCATAGATGCCGGAATGCAGATCGGATTTCGGGCCCTGTACATCAATCTCGCAGGCCGCCATGCCCCGGAAGGAACTGAGGATGGTGGGCTGGTCCGGACCATACTGGATGCCATCCGCATTGACACAGATATCGCTGGCAAACCGGTCTTGCTCCTGTGCCAGCAGCGCGAGGGAATAGGGGCTGCCGATCTCCTCTTCGCCTTCCAGAAAGAATTTGATGTTGACCGGCAGCTGGCCCTCACACGCCAGCATGGCTTCCAGGCCAATCAGGGCCGCCAGCAAATTGCCCTTGTTGTCGGAAGCCCCTCGACCGTAGAGGCGATCATCCCGAATCTCAGGCGCAAAAGGGGGACTGTCCCACAGCTCCACAGGATCGGCGGGTTGCACATCGTAATGCCCGTAGATCAGGATGGTAGGTTTGCCTGGCGCATGCAGCCAATCGCCGTATACGACCGATGTACCTGCCGTGGGCAACAATTCCACATGCTCCATGCCCATGCGCACCAAACGTTGGGCGACCCACTGGGCGGCGGCGTCTATGTCCTCGCGATGGGCCGGCAGGGCGGACACACTGGGTATGGCGACAAACTGCATGAGTTCGTCAATGTATTGGGGCTGGTTGTCCGTCAGGTAGGTACTCCGCGCGACACTCATGGGCCATTTTCTCCAGATCAGGGACCTTGTGTGCCTGATCCTACAGCGTGTGACATGGCAAACGGAAAACCTGGGGGATCCCTGTCCACGGACATGCCCTGATTGCGGCCCGCAGGTCATCCTGGGCGTGGATGTTTGCGCCATCCCGGCAGGAACAGTACACTGCATGGCAACGCATCCTGCACCTTGCGCCCGTTTGGCGTATGCCCTTGCCGAACATGGCAAGTCCTGTCCTGGTTTTCCCCGGGGCCAAGTGGTTCCGGCCATGGTCGGCTTCCCGGCAGGTTTCTCCAGGCAAAGGGGTGCACAGGTTCCCGCAAACGAGCCATCCCGGGTGCAGTTCCCGCATGGAATAACACCACATGACAGAACAATCGCTACGCAGTCGCCACTGGTTTGGTCGCTACGACCTCATGGGTTTTATCAGCCGGGGCTGGATGAAGAATCAGGGACATGCCGAGCATCTCTTTGATGGGCGGCCCGTGATCGGAATCTGCAATACCTGGTCGGATCTGACGCCCTGCAATGCCCACTTCCGCATCCTTGCCGAACAGGTCAAGCGGGGGGTGTACGAAGCGGGCGGTTTCCCGATGGAATTCCCCGTCATATCCCTGGGGGAGGCCCTGATGCGGCCCACGACCATGCTGTTCCGCAACCTGGCCAGTATGGATGTGGAAGAAACCCTGCGCGCCAATCCCATTGATGGCGTGATCTTGCTGACCGGCTGTGACAAGACGACCCCGGCTACGGTGATGGGCGCCTGCAGCGTGGATCTGCCTACGCTGGTGGTGTCCGGCGGCCCCATGCTCAACGGGAAGTTCCGGGGCGAGAACATTGGGTCAGGAACCCATGCCTACCGGTTCACCGACGATCTCCGGGCCGGGGCCATGACCATGGAAGAGTACCTGGAGGCGGAAACCTGCCAGGCACGCAGTGAAGGGCATTGCATGACCATGGGCACAGCGTCCACCATGGCCTGCATGGCGGAGGCCCTGGGTTTGGCGTTGCCCACCAATGCCGCCATTCCGGCGGTGGATGCACGCCGCAAGCGCCTGGCCCATATGGCAGGCAATCGGATTGTGGAGATGGTGGCGGAGGATCTGCGGCTTTCCCGGATTCTGAAACGGGAGAATTTCGAGAATGCCATCCGTGTCAATGCGGCCATCGGCGGCTCGACCAACTTCGTCATTCATCTCCTCGCCATTGCCGGACGCATGGGCATTCCCCTGGACATGCGGGATTTCGACGCGTTGGGCAGTCGCATGCCGCTGCTGGTCAACCTGATGCCTTCCGGCGACTACCTGATGGAGGATTTCTACTATGCCGGCGGCTTGCCGGTCGTGATCCAGGAGTTGCGGGATCTGCTGCACATGGATGCCCTGACCGTGACCGGCAAGACCCTCGGCGAGAACACGGCCAACGCGACCTGTTACAACACCGACGTCATTGCCCCGCACACGGACCCGGTACAAACGGAAGCTGGCATTGCCGTGCTCAAGGGCAATCTCTGTACGGAGGGGGCTATCATCAAGCCATCCGCGGCCTCACCGCATCTGCTGCAGCATACAGGTACGGCGATTGTGTTTGAGGACATGGAAGACTACCGTGCCCGCATTGACCGTCCGGATCTGGAAGTGGATGTCAACAGTGTGCTGGTCCTGAAGAATGCTGGTCCCAAAGGATTTCCGGGCATGCCGGAAGTGGGCAACATGGGCTTGCCGGCCAAGTTGTTGCAGCAGGGTGTGCGCGACATGGTTCGCATATCGGATGGACGCATGAGCGGTACGGCCTTCGGTACCGTGATCCTGCATGTCGCCCCGGAATCAGCCGTGGGCGGAACCCTGGCTCTGGTGGAAAGTGGTGACAGCATTACGCTGGATGTGCCGGGCCGATCCCTGAACCTGAACGTGCCCGAAGCGGAACTGGCGCGGCGCCGCCAGGCCTGGACGCCGCCGCCCACCCACACGGACCGTGGCTATGTCAGCCTGTATACCTCCCATGTCCAGCAGGCCAGCCAGGGCGCGGATTTCGATTTTCTGCGTGGCGGGTCCGGAACCCCCGTTCCTAGGGATCCCCATTGATGCGCATCCCTGAAGACACCCCATAGCGGCCGGTCCGCGGTCATCAGAGTGTTACCGCGGTGGAAACCGACGCTTCCCGGACTTCGTCTGCCGTGACCTCCCGCTGCAGGGCGTTGGAAAGGTAGATGCCTTCCGAAATCAGCATGCAGTTGAGGGCGATGTCGGCGGTCGGCAGCAACGCCACGCGGCCCTGCAGGGCCGCAATCCAGTGATCCTGTGGGTTGGCGTAGAAATCGGTTTGCTGCTTCACCATTTGCTGGCGGAAGGCAAATTGCGGCATGTCCACCGTACTGTCCAGCAACAGGTCCTCTTCCGTGTGGAAGAAGCCAAAGGGTTCCAGGCGTATGCCACCCTCGGTGCCCACGACATAGGAACCACCAAAATCATCCAGGTGTATGGCCCAGGCTTCCTTGATGTCCAGGGTCAACCCCTCCGCAAAGCGCACCAGGCCGAGGCCCAGTTCCTCGACATCATAGCCACTGGCCTCGCGCCGGACCGGATCCATGGCAATTTCCTGATAGGTCTTGCCGGAGATGCGCCGGGGCTCCGGATTGTCGAGCAGATGCAGGATCTGGCCAATGTGATACACCCCCATGTCGTACAGGGCACCACCACTGGCATTGCGCTTCTGCACAAAGGTGGGGGAACCATAGCCGTCCACAAAGGGACGGCCGCGGCGGCGGAAACCACGGGAGGCGGCGTGATAGAGGCGGCCCAGCCGCCCCTCTTCCACCAGGCGGCGGGCTACCTGGGTCTCCGGGGTGAAGAAGAGACGATTCTGGATACTGAGCTGAAGGCCTGCCTCCCGGGCCGCGGCATGCATGGTCTGGGCGTCCACCCACGAGCCGGCCATGGGCTTTTCACAAAATACGTGCTTGCCGGCTTCCAGGGCCGCCAACGTGGCCGGCATGTGGAAATTGTTGTGCAGGCAGACATCTACCGCGGTCAGATCGTCCCGGGCCAGCAGGGCGCGCACATCGGTATAGCGGTGGGCCACGCCGTGCATGTCCGCCACCCGGTGCAATTCCGCCTCGTCAATATCGGCCAGGGCTACCAGATCCACATGCGGCGATGCGGCATAGTGGGCAATATGGGCTTTGCCAATCTGACCACAGCCTATGACGCCCACACGCGTTGTTTCGTGATTCCTGTTCACACCTTTCCCCCGTTGGATGCAAGGCCGTATGTTGGTGCTGGAATTATAAGTCCTTGGCCTGCAGGCGCAGGCCCATGCCCGTGAGTACCACACCCCCCACCAGGGCCCAGGCGCCCATGATCCGGAGCAGCAACAGGCCGGATCCCACCGGATTCAGCAGGATCAGGGCGCCGATGCCGATCTTGAATACGCCCAGGGCCAGCGCACCCCAATGGTTATGCACCTGGCCCGTGACATCCCGCAACCGGAACTGGGAGAGCTGCAGAACCCCGTTGACCGCAGCCGCCAGCCCGATGATGATCACCAATACCCCAGGTACGAGCACCATGCCCGCGAGAGGGTTGATGACTGCGACCAGGCCGGCCACGATGCTGATGATCCCACCGGTCACCTTCCGCCGACGCAGGTACGGATAGGGTCCCCGCAGGCCACTGACGACGCGTTCCCCGCCGTAAGCCAGCAACAGGAGGCCCAGGAGGGTATAGAATATGGAAGCCACGGCTGCCGGCCAGATGAGCAAGGCCAGACCCAGCAAAAGCAGGATCAGGCCCCCCAGCAGGCAGAGCCAGCGCAGGGGCGCCGAAGCTGGTAGCCGGTGGGTCATGTGTCAGATGCTCCGGCAGACTCAGGCATCCAGACTGGCCAGTTCCCGCCGGATCAGATCCCGTGTGCCCCGCACGCCGGCCTGTTCATCGCCATCATCCGGTACGCTCTCAATGCCCCAGACACCGTCATATCCCGCATCCACCAGCAAGGCGATGCACTTGTGGAGATTCACCGAAGGATCGTTGCCGTCGGCATCAAACCGGAAGGTCTTGATGTGCAGGGCCCGGGCGTAATGGGCCGTCATCTCCCAGGCTTCCTCCCGCCGCTCCTCTATCCAGTTGTTGGAATCGAAGAGCAGGCCCAGCTGGGGTACGGCCTGCAGCAGCTTCAGGGCATTGTCGGGATTCTGGGTGGGCCCCCAGTGGTTTTCGGTCAGGATCTCAACCCCCAGGCTCTGGCCGCGGGCAATCAGATCCTCAAATCCTTCCACGATGATCGCGAAGGCGTCATCCGGCATGTCCACCGGGCCTCCTGCGTCAAT
The DNA here is from genome assembly GCA_963664185.2 of Caldilineaceae bacterium. Taxonomy (GTDB): domain Bacteria; phylum Chloroflexota; class Anaerolineae; order Caldilineales; family Caldilineaceae; genus Bin34. The sequence goes on from CAXXOQ010000059.1 coordinate 11,685, forward strand.
GCGCACCTGCGGGGCCCCCAGGCGGGCCGCCACCTCCAGCCAGTGATAGGCATAGTTGCGCTGCTGCTGGCGGGCTTCCGGCGTATCCCCGTGAATGTGTCCGCCATCAATGGCGACACAACCCATTTGGACACCGGCGGCCGTCGCGGCCTGGCGTACCTTGTCCACCCACGGGATGTCATCCTCCGCCTGGGGCAGATGCTTGTTCCAGGGTTCTATATAGTCAATGCCGTTCTGCTGGCAGAAGGCAATGCAGGCGAAGATGTCCATCTCGCCGCGTTCCACGGTACGCCGAAAACTGTAGGTCATGAGGCTGGTATGCATTGCATTTGACTCCTGTGGGTGCCAAGGTGATCCGGATTCCATACAGGACATGGCCGCAATGGCCAAGGAACGGTGGCCCGTGGGCGACTCCCCGGCACCGGAAAGTGCCGGATTGCTGCAACCCGCGGCCAATCCCCGTACTATATATAGTGGATCATGTTACGCGATCCCGGGAATTATTCAACCGTCATAAGGGACCCCCTGTGCCGGATGGCATATGCTAGGATAAAGCCATGAATTGCTTGCATCGGGTTGGCCGCCTGTGAACACGCTCGTGGTTGCTTCCCTGCAGATGGGAATGCACACGCCCCTGACCCGGAAGGAATTCCGGACGGAATTTGATCGCTACCTCAAGGTGGCGGTGGCCAAAAACAGTGACATTGTGGTGGGCAGTGAACTGGGCGCCGCCATGATCGCCTTGCCCTTCATTGCGCGCAAGCACCGGGAAGCCCTGCTGAATGTACGCAAGGGCCAGAGCCCCCGGGCCGGTCTGCTGACCCGTATCCGGGGCTCGGCGGAACGTCTGAACCCCCGCTGGTCTGACACCGATACCCAAAAACTGATGCTGAAAGCCATTCAGGCCAAGAAGAAGAGCATCTGGGAATTCTACGACGAAACGTTCAGCGCGTTTGCGGCCCAGTACCGGATTGTACTGGTGGCGCCCAGTGCCTGGCTGGCGGATCCCCTGGATGGCCAAATTCGCAACATCAGCTGTGTGTACGATGCCGACGGTCGCCGCGTGGGCTATCAGGCCAAGGTCATGATGGCGCAGCACGAGCACGCACTGGCCCGACCCGGCACCGAGTGGAAACCCATCGAAACCAGTTCGGGCGTGCTGGGCGTGGCCCTGGGGTATGATGGGCTTTTGCCGGAAGTGGGACGCCTGTTCGCGATGCAGCGGGCTTCCCTGCTGGTGCATCCCATGGCCTGCACCACCGATATGGAATGGGCCCGGGCCCACCGGGCCGTGGTGTTGCGGTGCATGGAAAACCAGTTGTTCGGGTGTGTCAGCTGCCTGGTAGGTCCCGATCGCTTGCTGCTGGACGCCGGACGTCTTTACCGGGGACGTTCCATGTTTCTGGCCCCCCTGGAACTGTCACCCCAGAAGAACGGGGTTCTGATCACCATGGAGGACGAGAAACAGAACGGCCTGGTGGTGTCTGCCCTGGATTACAATGCCTTGCAGGATGCCTGGAAAGAATCCGAACCCGGGTTTCGCGAGGAGTTTCCGCGTGTCTGGGATGTGTATCTCCGGTCCCAGACCGCCGTGGACGATCCGGAACGAATGCTGGCCGATCAGTCGCTGGCCCAGGATATGGCGCCGGAAGAGGGAGTTACGGTGGTTGAAGCCCATTACACCTCCGAACCTGTGCCAGAACCCGCGGCCGACATATCGGGCGATCCGGAAACCCGCGGGGAGGATATAGAGACAGAGACCGACGGGCCGGACGATGTGCTGCACGCCGCCACGACCCTGGATGATCTGGATGTAGTTCATGTCCGCGTGATGCCCTGGCCGGCGGCCAAGGACCGGAAACACACAAAACCGCCCCTGCGCCAGGCTTACAGTCCCCGGGGGGATCAGGAAGAAACCCGGGAAATGGATACCCTGTACGAAGATCCGTGAAGTTCCCGCCAGAATCTGCAGGAGATGGATGATGGCCCCGGACGCCCGGCCCTCCGCCAGGAGTCGGCCTCTGATTGTGTTGCGCCGCATCTATCTGTACTTTGTGGCGTTTTACAGTCTGACGTTCCTGCAAACCAGTGTCCGGAATGTGGGACAGGATCTGGGATTTCTGTGGACCAGGCGGACAGGCAACTTGCCGGTTATCACCGACGAGTACCTGATGACGATTTTGGAGCAGAGCAGTTTGGCCCTGGTGGCAGCTCTCTTCTTTATGGTGCACTGGAGTTTGGCACAGGGATATGTGTACCGGATTCCCGGAGAACGGGCCAGTATCTGGCGCAAGTTGTTTTTGTTCCTTACCGTGGCGGTGGCCCTGTATTTCAGCAGTGCCTACGTGGCCGAACTGGTGCGATGGCCCCTGTTGCTGATCGGGAAGCCGGCCGCATTCATGGACATCGTGTGGAGCATGGCCATGGCCTCATTGCTGAGCCTGCTGCTTTCCGGCACTGTTCTGTGGCACTTCGTCCACGTGATCTATCAGGAAAGGGAAGCGGGGGCTGACTCCCGGCTTGTCGGCATTCTCACGGGGTTGTGGTGTGCCATCATTGCCGCGTTTGCCCTGGGACTGCTTCTGGCCAATACCAACGAAGGCCTGTTCTTTCTCTGGCATGAAATGGTGTTCCGCTTCGTGCCCACAGCCTTGCGCGAGATCCCCAGGACCTACTTGTCGGAAGTCATCGCGGTGGCCTGGGTATCGCTGGCGGTACTGGTGTACCTGGAACAATTCCGCCGCCGCATGGTGCAGGGACAATGGCCCATCCCGGCCGCCAGCTTTCATGCGACATTCCTGTACCTGGGCCAGTTGGCCGGGATTGGCCTGATGGCTGTCGGTACGATGGACCTGCTGGCGGAATTGTTGCCAGAGCTTGGAGACGGCGCAGCCCTGCTGCCACCGCATTACGCGTTCTACCTGCCCGTGGTATTTGTGGTGGGGCCGGTGTGCTGGCTCTGGTTCCACAGAGAGTTGCGCCGCACGGTCGATCCCCCGCTGGCCGGCCCCTGGATGGAATTCCTGTGGCAGAGCTATCATTACATTCTGGCTACGCTGGGGCTGATCTGGATGGTCCGCGGCTGCGCCGGCGTGATGCGCCATTTCCTGGATGCTATGGTTGAGGCCACCGATCGTGGACTGACCAGTGACCTGTCTGCCAGCATCGGTGAGCTGGTCGTGGCCCTGCCCATTCTGTTTCTGGCCTGGCGGGCCATTGTCACGCATACCCTGCAGCCCGCCAGGCCAGATTTTCTGCGGCTGGGGATCTGGCCGCGGCGCGTCTATCTGTATGGTGTGAGTCTGGTCACGACTTTGTCGCTGCTGTTCCTGGTGGGACAAGCCCTGTATGAATTTCTGCAATGGCTTGTAGTGCAGTCAGCCCCGGACAGCGACCTGCCCGGGGAGTGGATCCTGGTAATGGCCGTGACCCTTCTGATTCACCTCCTGGGGCTGTGGCGCGACCGGAAGATCGAAGAGAGTTTGGCCGACCCGGCACCGGATGAGCGCATCGTCCTGCGTCAGAAATTGGCCCAAATGAAGATGGAGGAAATCAGGATTCAGGAGCGTATTGCGGCATTGCAGCAAGCACTGGAAGAAGCTGGCGAGACCTCCGAGATCCCAGGAGAGGAGACAGTGACATGACAGTTACCGCAAACAACAGGCCCCTGTTCCGCATGGAGCGTTTCACGTGGGTCCTCCTGACCATTATGGCAGGCTTCCTGGTGGCGGCGTTGTTTTCCGCTTTCTTCATGCAGGAAACGGCACAGGGACTGTCCGCGGATTCCTATCTGACGGACAACAGTCCCGAAGCCGTAATCCACAATGCCTACATTGCCTATCGTCTGGGTGACAGCGACAGACTGGAGGCGATGTATACGCCGGAGGCCTGGAAGGAACTGGAAGAGGAAATCAGGAATGACTACAATTTTGGCAATTACGGGGGTCTGGATCACGTGTTGGGCGTGCGCATGAAACAGGTGGCCATCGATGCCGACAGTGCCACGGTACAGATAACGCGCTACCAGTCGTATCAGGACGGGTTTCTGGGTATGCGATCCGTCGATTCGCAAGAAGTGGAAGTAGACCTGGTACGGGAAGCGAACGCGTGGAAACTGGTGGACCGGCCGCCCTTCAGCTGGTGATAACCGGGGCCCAGGCAACCCCTCCCCAGGTGCCTGGAGGTTCTCACATTACTTCGTGTGCGGCTTCTCCTTCATGGGGAGTCAACAGCACATCATCCAGCAATGCCTGGACGGCGGCATAGGGATCCATCTGACGCTGCTGGATGGCCTGCACCAGTTGGGCTTTGCGGGCGCCCGGGATCTGTTCCGCCAGAAGGTTCTGCCAAGCCTGGGCCAGCAGTGCGTCCACCCTATACCGGTAGCGATCCTGTTCCAGGGCTTGCCACCTGCCGGTCCGGTGCAGAAATGCGTGGTGCTGTGCCAGCTGTGCCTGCAGAGTTTCTATCCCCTCGCCTGTTGGGGCACAGCTGGTCAATACCGGTACCTCCCACCGGGCGGTAGGGGCATCCCTGTCTGTGTCCGGGCCGAGGGGGACGGCCAGACGCAAGGTCTGGCGGATGCGCACGGCGGCCTGCCTGCATCCCGGCAAATCGGATTTGTTGACCACCACAATGTCGCTGCCTTCCAGCAGACCAGCTTTCAGGGCCTGAATGGAGTCGCCAAGCCCCGGGGCATCCACCAGCACCGTGGTATGGGCCAGGGTATGGATTTGCACTTCGCTCTGGCCCGAGCCCACGGTTTCTATGAGGATCGGATCATAGCCTGCCGCATCCAGCACGGAAACCGCATCCCAGACCGCATGGCTCAGGCCTCCGGTCATACCGCGCGTAGCCAGGCTGCGTATGAAAATCCGGTCATGGAGGGCCAAGTCTGACATCCGGATGCGGTCGCCGAGCAAGGCACCACCGGTCAGGGAGCTGGTCGGATCTACGGCCAGCACCGCCACGTTCTGCTGCGTGGCTGCCATGTGGTGCGCCAAGGCTGTGATCAGGGTAGACTTGCCCACACCCGGTGCCCCGGCGATGCCCACGATATGGGCGTGTCCGCCCAGGGGAAACAGGATGGCCAGCAAGTCCGCAAATCCTGCAGCGCGCATTTCTACCAGGGAAATGGCCTGGGCCAGGGATCGCACATCTCCGTCCAGCAGGGATTGCGCGAGTTCCGGGAGACGGATCATGGACGGGAGGAAGCCGCATCCAGGGCGGCGACAATGAAATCGGCCGTGGCCTGCACGGTGGTGCCCGGTCCGAAGATGCCGGCCACCCCAGCCTGCCGGAGCGGTGCATGATCCGACTCCGGAATGATCCCTCCCACGACCACCAGGACATGCTCCTGTCCCTGTGCCTGCAGCCGGGCAATGATCTGCGGCACCAGGGTCATGTGGGCTCCGCTCAGGATGGATATGGCCACACAGTCCACATCTTCCTGCAGGGCGGCCCGGGCGATCATGGGTGGGGTTTGCCGAATGCCGGTGTAGATGACCTCAAATCCCCGATCACGCAACCCGCGGGCAATCACCTTGGCGCCGCGATCATGTCCATCCAGTCCCGGTTTGGCCACCAGCACCCGTACAGGTCTTGGCATGAGCTATGCGTCCGCCTCTGCGCGGAGAGCCACGGCATCCAACAGCAAACGCAAGGCTACCCGGGCACTCAACAGCTTGTTGACTGTGCGGTCGGCATCCCAGATGCGGCGCACGCCCTGATTCACCGTTGCCTCCCCGGCCAGATGCAAGTAGACGAGCCCTACCGGTTTTTCGGCCGTGCCGCCTGCAGGTCCGGCCACACCTGTGGTACTGACCGCCAAGTCCGTCTGGTACAGGGTCCGGGCACCGTGGGCCATGGCCGCGGCCACTTCGGCACTGACCGCTCCCATGGTTTCCAGCAACCCGGGGTCTACCTGCAGGATGCGTTGCTTGGCGTCATTGCTGTATGTCACGGCGGAGCCCATGAAACTGGCGGAACTGCCAGGCACTTCGGTCAGCAGATGGCCGACCAGGCCGCCCGTACAGCTTTCTGCCGTGGCACAGGTAAGTCCCGCGGCGCCCAGGGCCTGGATCACTTCGGCGGCCAGGACACGAACCTCCTCTTCCAGATGGGTACGATGGACCGTCATGATTCTGTGAGCCTGCTCCTTGGTGCCGATTCGGGGGTGTGGCGGTGTTCATAGAAACAGAGTTGCACGCGTCCATAGCGACGCGTATCAAATCGTATCATATGCGCCAGCGGAATCTCAGTGTCTTCCCGGGGATCGATCTGCACGGCCACCAGCCCGTCAACCCGCAACAGGCCAGGACGTTCGTCCACGGCGGCCAAAGCCCGTTGCCAAAGCCCCTGGTATTGCGGGGGTGCAATGAAGATGAAGTCAAAAACCGGGGCCGGTTCCCGCTGCAGGAAACGGAAACTGTCACCCTGAATCACGTCCATCCGCTGGGTGAAACGGCACAGGGCACCGTTGTGCCGGATGGTCTGGACAGCCTTGGGGTGGGCATCGACAAAGGTCGCGTGAACGGCGCCCCGACTCAGGGCCTCCAGGCCGACGGCGCCTGTACCCCCAAACAGATCCAGAACCCTGCGATGCGGTATCCAGTCATGCAACATGCTGAAGAGGGCTTCCTTGGCCCGGTCAGTGATGGGGCGGGTGGAAGTCCCGGGCACGTCAGCCAGCCGCCGTCCCTTGGCAGAGCCGGCAATTATGCGCATAAACGCCCCCATGCCATCGCGGGTTCTTGGGGAGAACGTGCCTGTGATTTGCCGCGGCCTACAGGCGGAACGTTGCCCATCGTGCTCATGCCCCTCCCTGTTGGGCGCGTTGCGCCTCGCGGATGAGTTCCTGGACGGACTTGCGTCCCTGTGCGGAAGGATTGCCTTGCATGGCTGCCAGTTCGGCGATGCGGGAGTCGGCGGCGAGGGGATATACCAATGTGCGTGTGCGCTGCTGTTTCACCTCTTTACGCACCGCAAAGTGTGTATCCCCAAACACGGCCAGTTGGGCCAGATGCGTGACACAGAGAATTTGGCGTTCCGGTTCCTTGCGGGCGCCGTGGGCGGCCGGATGGGCCAGATGCCACAACTTGCGGCCTACGACCATGCCCATGCGCCCGCCTATGCCCTGATCGATCTCGTCGAAAATCAGGGTAGGGGTGCCCCCGGATGTCGCCAACACGCTCTTGATGGCCAGCATCAGGCGGGCGGTTTCGCCACCGGAGGCCACCTCCACCAGGGGTTTGGGGGGCTCGCCCGGATTGGTGCTGACCAGAAATGACACCTGATCGATGCCCGTGCGGTTGAATTGGACATGCGAGCCATCCGGCAGCGGCAGGCCATCCGGGGTCTCTTCCGTACCCAGCATGACTTCAAAGCGCGCCTGGTGCGGGAACAGATCGGCCAGGTGCTGCGCGATCTGCGCTTCCAGCCGGCGGCTGGCCTTTTGCCGTGCCGCACTCAGCTGCAGGCAGTCGGCCACGATCTGATCCTGCAGATCGGCCGCCCTGGCCTGCAACCGTTCCGTACGTTCTTCATGGTGGTCGAGATCATGCAATTCTGCCGCCGCCCTGGCCCCGAAGGCCACGACATCCTCCAGGGTGGGGCCGTACTTTTTCTGCAGCGTGGTGAGAAGTGTCAAGCGTTCCTCCACCTGCTGGAGCTGCCGGGGATCCTGTTCCAGGGATTCGAGATAGTTCTCCATGGCGTGACAGGTGTCATAGATCAGATCGACGGCCTGTTGCAGGGTGTCGGCCTGGGCGGCCTGGGACGGATCAATCTGGGCCAGTTGCAGCAGGTTGGACTGGGCCTCCCCCAGCATGTCCAGAATCGAGGGGATTTCCGCACTCCCTTCCTCCAGCTGCACTCTGCAGGCGCTGGCCAGTGCCCCCAGTTTCTCAGCATTGCCCAAACGCGTCTGCTCCTGCTGCAGCCTGTCCTCCTCGCCCGGCTGTATGGCGGCATCCCGGATTTCCGCGACCTGGAAGCGGAGCATGTCCAGACGCTGCATCCGGGTTTGGGTATCCGTCTGGGCCTGTTGCAACTGCTGGCGCACCTGCTGCCAATCCTGTACCTTTTGCGCCAGGGCTTCCCGGGTGGCCTGCAGATGACCAAAGCGGTCCAGCAGTCGGAGATGGGACGCGGTGTCCATCAGGCGCAGGTGGTCGCTCTGGCCATGGATCTCGATCAGG
>CAXXOQ010000060.1:0-9696 GCA_963664185.2 Caldilineaceae bacterium
GGATGTCCTGTGGGAACGAGTGCAGGACCATGCGCCCCCGGCAGGATGGTCTGATCTCTCCCGGGAGGCATGGCGCGAGTGGTATAGCGGGTACCGGTTTGCCCCGAGCGCAACGGAACCCCTGTACAATCCCCTGGCCATCATGTACAGCCTGGACGAGGGTACCATCGGGGAATACTGGTCCCAGACAGGCCATCTGGGTGTAGTGGAAAGGCGGTTGCAGGTGCCCTGGCACCCGATGGAACCGGGGGACAGGGCCACCCTGTCCCTGACGCGCCCTGCCGCGGTACCGGACTATAACCTGCGTCTGGACTGGCTGGACAACCTGGAGCCTGGCACCTCCCCCGAAGCCGTGCTGGCCCAGTGGCACCCCGGCCAACTGGTGCCCCTGCTCTACCAGACGGGCTATCTCACCCTGACGCCCGACGGGAGACTGGTGCCTCCCAACCGGGAAGTTGCCACCTGTCTCAGCCGGATCCTGCTGGAACCCTGGATGGCTCCCGGGGCTTTCCCGCGGGCCCTGGAGTGCCAGGCCCGCATGGTGGCGGCCCTGCAGGCGCTGGACCTGCCGGTCATGATGACACAGTTCAACGCCTTGCTGCACCTGATCCCGCACCAGCGGTTCCGCGGAGCGGAAGCCGTCGCCTGCCATCTGGCCCTGGAACTTGCTGTCCTGCTGTCCCGCGGCCGCATCCGCTATCTCGAGGGAGAGAAGTCCGGTGGCGGCGGTGATGCGGATACGGTCATCGGCTGGGATGATATCGTGATGGTGCTGGGATTCAAGTCCGGAATCCATGAAACGGTCATGTCGGGCCAGACGCAGATTCGAGACAGGGGCTATCTGCAGAGCGTGCCCCAGGAGGCGCGCCTGTACCTGGGGCTGGCGGTGCACACCGCCGGCCGGCAGGTGGATGCCTGGCTGTGCCAGGGATATTCACCACGGGGCACTCCACGGGGTACACCGCTGACCCACCGGGATGCCTGGCCCTCACACAAGGCCGAGCTGTACCGGAGATGGGCGGTTGCTTCCGAGGCGCCGCCGGCTACACCACGCCCCGGGGAAACCCGTATATATTAGGCGCGCACTACACCATCCTTTGCCAACCGTACCGAGGAATTCAAAGGGGAAGGTCTCACAGATGGAGCCATGAGGACAGGGGGCTATTCCCCTGCGTGCCCACTGGATGCTGCATGACCACAATGAGCCAAAGGCCTGGCTCATTGAACATGGCGACTTCGTCACGCCAAGCCTATCCGGCCAAATGGCTGGAGCTATGCGCCCCCCTGTGAAACTGAACCGGAGGCGTGCTCATCCAATCCGTATGGGGCTTCCGGCAGCTGCCCTCATACAGACAAATCCATTTCTCTGAGAAAACGTGAAGGTTTCTTGCCCCAATCCCGGTATGTACTGGCGTGCGACAGGGTGAGGTGTTTCCCCGTCCGCGTGATGGCAACGAAACAGTTGTGGCGTTCTTCTTCCAGGGCAGCTGGATGTGCCTGTGGTTTTATGCTTTGCCATGAAGGCAGAATGCCCTCGACCAGACCCATCAGCCACACATGGTCAAATTCCATGCCCTTCGCGGCATGGATGGTGAGAAGACTGACGGTATCCGGTGGGAGCGGTGGTTCCCTGGGACTCAAAGCGATTGCAGCAACTGTGCGAGATCGATATTGCCCCCGTGGCTTGCACGCGCGGTGTTTGAGGCAGCAATCCAGGCAGCCTTGTCGTCACAGACATCCGAAGTGGTGCCATGATCGGTATCGGCTGTCTGAGGCAGCCAAGCCAGCGCTTCGTCGCGGACCGTGCGCCAGGACGCTCTTGACTCCACCAACTGCAGAGCCCATTGCCCCAAATGCCGGGCAATCTCGCTGGAGGACGCACATGCGGCCAGGGCCCAATGCTCCAGGAAGCCCTGTCCCTGGGCGGTGGCTTCGGTTTCCATCCAGGTTGGATCGAAGGCAGTGCTGCCCATCTTGTTGCCGGCATGGACCATCCGGGCAAAGACCTGGCGATCCGTTGGCCGCAGACACTGCTCCAAACAGGCCTGCAGCCAGACAAACTGCGGAGACAGAAACTGATCCCGCCGTTGCACCATCCTCACCTTGACATCATGTTCCTCCAAGGCGGCCTGTACCGGTTTCAGGACAGCCCGGGTTCGGCCAAGAATGGCAGTCCTGCCCCATGTTGAAGGGGAAGCCGCCGCGATCGCAATGGCAATCCCCTGGGCTTCCTGGCGGTCAGTCGTGAATGCTTGCAGACAGATTGCGCTGTGCCGGGACTCCTGGATCGCCACCGAAGGTTCTTTGTCACAGGTACGGGCGGTGTTGTGCCCCACAAGACTGTTGGCGGCTTGCACCACGGCCGGGGGACAGCGTCTGTTTTCAATGATCTGGAACAGTCGGGGAGAGAATTGCTGACGGAATTTGACGATTTGATCATAGCTCGCCCCTGCCCACTGATAGATGATCTGGTCATCATCGGCCACGGCGAAGATGTTGCGGAAGTCATTACCGGCCATCAGGCACATCAGGCGGTACTGGGCGGGCAGTGTGTCCTGAAACTCGTCAATCAGCCAATAGGGATAAGTTTGCCGAATTCGTGCAGCCACGGCGGGCATGTGTTGCAAAAGCCGACAGGTGTTGAGCAGCATGCCATGGAAATCTGTAACGTTCTGCTGTTGCAAGGCAGTCTCGTAGATTTGGTATACCTGTGCTACCCGCTGCCCTGTGGTGCGATCCGGAAAACGCTCAGCCACTTCCGAGAGAGGTACCAGTCTGTTGCGCAACTGATCAATTGTGACCAGCCACCGTACATCGTCAGGGGATACGCCTGCACTGGGCGGTGCCGCCGCGAGGGCGTCCCGCAACAGGGCCTTGCGATCACTGTCCAAGGCATAAATACCGAAATCCGGCTTGATACCCAGATGCGAACCGTGTTGGCGCAATATCTGGGTGCAGAATGCATGAAATGTACCAATCACGGTTCGCTCCACCAGTTCTGGCACCAGCTCCTCTACCCGCTTCTGCATCTCATCTCCCGCTTTTTTCGTGCAAGTGAGGGCAAGAATACGAAAATGGCGTTTGGGAGAGCTATGCAGAATGCGCGCGATCCGGAGGGTCAGAATGGTAGTTTTTCCTATCCCGGGCCCAGCCAGCACCAGAGCCGGATCATCATTCCATTGGACAGCTTGCCGTTGGGTGGGAGCTAATCCCCGCATCGCCGTGGCCAGTTGCTGTGTCATCGTTTCCCATCCCTCAAATCCGTAATCAGGGTAACAAACGCCCTGGGCATTTGCCGTGCGAGATCTGGATTATTGGCCATCCGCGGTGCCAAAATGCTCATGCATGCAGTCGGTGGTAGCGGCCCAACCAGGCCAAGGTACGCACGATCCAGTGCTTGGACAAGACTGGAAAGCCCTTGGTGTCAGGCAGGGGGTTGACGATCACCAGGGTCCAACGCATCAGGGCGTGCACCCAGTTCCCCAGTTGGGGCCTTGATAGCCCTGATCCGCCCAGATCACCTAGAGCTCGGCGGTATGCACCACGCTATGCCGCTAGCGACCCTTGACTTGTTGGTCGGCATCGTAGCCCCGCGCGGTCCGCACCTGCGGACGGAAGGCCTCGTGGATCCGGGTCCACCGACCGGTGCGACGCTAGGTCCGGAAGTAATGGTAGACGAGGCACCCATCCGGGAAGTCATGGGACCAACTGCGTCAGGCGCACCTCGTGCACCATGGTCCGGCGGGCCCCCGGAATCGAACGGCCCCGGGGTTGAGGTGCTGGCCACAGGGGGGCCAGGAGTCTCCACTGCGGTCCGGCCGCGCGGGGATAAGGTTTGTGTTCCATGGGACTCTTCGGTAAGGTATGACAGGGACACACAGGGTCCGATGCGTGCCGATACCACCGGTATCTTACCCGGTCCCCCTTACCTCTTTTTTTAGACGCCCTCTCAGTCCGGTATGGAGACGATTCATGACCGAGGCTCCACCCCTCAGTTACCGGACTGTATTCAGCGGAGAAATGGGCACCGCACACTGGAGGGGACGTATTGTTGAGCGTGCGGACCAATTCGTGGAGTACATACAACTTGTGGTAAATCCCTACATGCAGGATGCCGATTCTCCCTTCTACACAGAACTTGACGAATTGGCTACCACAGAACCTATGCAAGCATGTGTGGAACGACTGAGAAATTCAGTCCCTCTCCCCGAGAGTTGGCAGATGGGGGAAGCACTCGCGCATTGTCTCATGCAGGAGCAATCGGCTTCCAGTATTATTTGGCTATGGAACTTGCACAAGGACCAGCGCAATCCTCATGCCAGTATGCAGGGAGCTGATCTTGTGGGGTTCTGTCGGGACGGGGAAACCGCCATGTTTCTTTTCGGGGAAGTAAAGACTTCTTCCGCAACTGCAACACCTCCCACTGCGGTACGGAACATGCGCACCCAACTCATTCGGTATGTTAACAACCCGGATATATCGTTCGCGCTTTTGAGATGGGTCCAGGCACGTTGCCAAGACACGGAGTCTCGTGAATATTATGTACAGGCTTTGCAACGTTTCCTGGCATCTGATGGCAAGGAAGTAATGCTGGTCGGTGTGTTGTTGCGTGATACCCAACCTGATGAGCGAGACCTGAAAGGTGCTGGCATGTCGCTGGGTCGGGAACTCGCGGCTCCTACCTGCACCCAACTTGATGCCTGGTATTTACCTGTCAGGATATCGGAGTGGCCAGACTACTGGCAAGGTGGACCAGGATGACGTTGCATGACCGAATTGTTGAGTCGCTGGGCTCGGCAAAAGTGGAAGCAGCCGTTGATGAGGCGGTACGCAGGAGACTTTACCACGCGCTCTTGCCTGACGATTTCCAGGGCAGACACAACAATGACAATGGTTTGCTTGGCTTTGTGGCCAATAGCCTGGAACTCAGTGTCCTTGATCTGTTGCACCAAGACGAAGACGGAAAATTGACAGGAATCGCAGCGGAGGCATTCCAGTTGGTTCGAGTCTTGCCGCGAACAGGTACTCCCCTGCAGAAGTGGGAAAAACTGATACGTACAAGTTGTCTGGGGGTGATAGCAGAACGGTCTGCCGATGTCAGGCGCATGCTCAAGGCAGACGACATGCCTGATCTGCCAATCGAGAGTGATAATGACAATTGGGGATTACGTGTCTGGTCAGCCATTCTGGAAATATGGTATCGTCTGTTGCGCAAGGACGGATGGGCTGATCTGGAAGCCATACAACAGCGACTTGTGAAACTGAGGGTACAACAGGACATACAAGAATCCACGTACCTGCGCGCGGTCGAGGAAGAACATGACTTACAGTCTTTATGTGACCTTGTTTCCACATACCACCTGGCCAGAGCCGCCGAAATCCTGGCCGAGTACCAGACGCAGGGCTCAGTGGACGGTCACTATGATATCCGTCCCCAACTTGAGGTCCATTTTGATCGCGCCTTGACCGCCACCATTCAGGGAAGATTGATAGAGAGGGAGAGTCTCACGCGCCTCTTGACCCATACCGCCGAGGTTCTGGTAGACAACAGCCTTTGGACCGCTACCCGTTCTGTCAACAGCTTGTCCACGAAATTTGCCGAATCCCTGATTTCGCCCCAACGAAGTCAGCCATTGTTTGAATTGCTGCCGCCCCAGCGGCGTGTCTTGCGGGATGCGGGACTCATGGGGGCTGCTCACCGATCCGTGGTAGTAAGTCTCCCGACCTCCAGTGGCAAGACCCTGATCGCAGAATTCAGGATCTTGCAGGCTCTAAATCAGTTTGATGCCGAGAGCGGTTGGGTTGCGTATTTGGCCCCGACCCGGGCTCTGGTCAACCAGTTGACCCTGCGCCTGCGCCGGGATTTTGCCGACCTGGGTATTGCAGTCGAGAAACTGAGTCCTGCCCTGGAAGTGGATGGGCTTGAAGCAGCCCTCCTCACGGAAACAAAGCCCCAAGAACGTTTCCGTTTGCTGGTAGCCACACCCGAGAAGTTCGATATGATGATCCGGGGTGGCTGGGAGCAACGGATCAAGCGTCCACTAACTCTGGTGGTTGTGGATGAAGCCCACGGGCTGGCATCGCCCAAACGGGGCCTCAAGCTGGAATTGCTATTGGCCACCATCAATCGAGAATGCCGGTCTGCCCAGTTTCTCCTCCTGACACCCTTTGTACCCAACGCCAGGGAAATCGCCGAGTGGCTGGATCCTGACAACAACCGGAATTTCGAATTGGGCATGGACTGGGTACCCAATGACCGTGTCATCGCCATTGCCCTCCCAGAGAAGGGCAAAGCCAGGGGGGCCTTTCATATTGCGTATCGGACCGTACATACCACTCGCAACACCCTTGCCATACCTGAAGACATTGGAAGCCGTAAGTCACGACCTCTGGGATTGTCGTGGTCGCAGGCCAAGAATTCACCAGGAAAGCTGGCCGCCGCCGTCGCGCATTTGCTGCAGTCCCGGGGTACCGTTATTGTGCTTGTGGGCCAACCACAGTATAGCTGGGGTGTGGCCGAACTTTTGAAGGCAGAGGAATACGGGCAATCTGGCAACAATGAAAACATACAGCTTGTACAGCAGTTTCTGCATCATGAAATGGGAGCAGACTTTCCCCTAATCTCTCTATTGGATTATGGCATTGGCGTACATCACAGTGGTCTTTCGGAAGACACGCGCACCCTGATCGAATGGTTGACAGAGAACGGGGAGCTACGTGTCCTCGTGGCAACTACCACCATCGCCCAAGGCCTGAACTTCCCAGTTTCCGGGGTGGTCTTTGCCACGCATCAATATCCCTATGGACAAGACATGCCTTCCGAGGATTTCTGGAATATCTCCGGGCGGGCGGGCCGTATTGACCAGGGAGACCTTGGCATCATTGCGCTAGCGGGTACCGACGAAAATAAAGTTGAGTTATTGCAATCCTATGTCAGCCAATCTGTAGGCAATCTCAATTCAACGCTTATTGACATGGTGCAGGCATTGGACGACAAGAACCGTCTCTTGCACTTGGAGAATCTGGCCTGGATGCCAGAGTGGTCTGCGTTCCTGCAATATCTTGCCCATACCTATCGACAAATGGACAACCATGAACAGTTCGCCCTGCAGGCGGAACAGATTTTGCGGGGTACGTTAGGGTTCAGATCCCTGCGCAAGTCCCATGCTGGTTGGGCCCGTCAGCTGGCGAGCGGCGTACACGATTATGCGGAACGACTCCAGGGAAAACCTCTCAAGCTGGTGGATGCAACAGGGTTTTCGTGGGAAACCGTAAGCAAAACTCTGCGTAGATTGCAGAAAGAAGGGATCGACTTTGAGGTTTGGTCTCCCGCTCTCTTTGATTCTCGCCGTCAGGATCTGCATCGTCTCATGGGCATCCTGCTGAAGGTGCCGGAACTCAGAAAGGAACTTGAGGAGATTACGGGCGGGTCACAGACCGACGGTAACACGCTCACCCAAGTGGTATGCGACTGGGTGCAAGGTCAACCACTGACCGAAATGGCCACCAGGTACTTTGGTGAAGACACGACATCCAGTTCGGTCAAGGCCATCACGCAGTGTTGTCGCATCGTTTTCGGGCGGCTGACCCAGACAGCTTCCTGGGGATTGGCAGCCCTGCAGGCTCTGACCTGGCAGGACACAATTGACACCTTGACGGAAGACGAACAACAAACGTTGCGAAACCTGCCGGCACGAGTTTACTACGGCGTGAACTCAGACCAGGCGGTTTCCCTAAGGATGCTGGGGGTACCACGGGCAGCCGCCGAACCCCTGGCCCGGCAATTGGGCGTAGAGCCCAGCGCTCCCCTGTATGATGTGCGTACCCGTTTGCAAGCTGCGGATATCGATACATGGCAGAATGCCATGGGGACTGTCGGTACCAGTTATCATCACGCGTGGTCCATTATGTCAGGAGATCTTTAGTCCACACGCCAGACCTGGCGCTACAGTTGTCGTTCATGCAATTTCCGGGTGGGCGTGGGTAATGACAGACCATTGCCTGCCAGCGCCCATGGGACCAGACCCGGAGGGGCGATACCTCGGCGGGTACCGGAAGGATTGCCAGCCGTGTGTCCCTGCGAGATATTCATGCAGCGGTTTGCTCTGGCTCCGATTGTCTCCGGTACAGGGCGAAAGACTCTTCGTGTCCGCCTCAAACAATCCTGCAACTCCCGGCCCCTGTCCGTCAGCCGATATGTCTGTTTGATGCTACGGGGCCCCAGGGGGCTACGCTGCTGGATGCGGCCCTCTACCGACCGCGGGAGTAGACCGATGGCAGGTGGATTTCCATGTGCATACGAGTGCGCGCCGTTTCCTGGTATATGTCTTGCGTACCGGGAATCATGCGGGTGCATCCCGCGTCATCGCCTATGTGGTGTCCGTCTGATATGATTTGAACCAGTGGCCAGTAGAGCCCAAAGCCTTGCATTTCATCTCGCTTTGCGATGATATCTGTTGACGTATGGACTGAAAGAAGACTTTGTCCGGGCAGAATCCCTGCCCACGGTGGTGTACTGGTCAAGACCCGATACATTGTTCCATGTCCTGTCCCCTCGCATGAACGGTTTTCCATGGACTGAGACTCCCTATCCGCAGTATCTGCAGGGGGAATGACTGTCTTACTATGATCACCCAGCCCTGTCCCATTTGGGAGGCTCCGCCTTCCCTACAGGAGATTGATGTATCGGGAAGTCTCTTTGATTCCCCGCGCGCTGGCGGTCGCTTTCGGTTGATGCAGGAGGCTGTTCCCCTCATCCAGCGGTTGACGGAGAAGCAAAAGGCCTGTCTGAGCTACTGGATCTTTGATCATAATCGCCGTTACCGGCTCTTTGACGCACAACCGGACCCGGTGGGACCTCCTGTTCTGGACATATCATGGGTAGAGAGCCACCGGGATCGGGTTCTCCCGGCCGCGGATCGGCTGCTCGCATTCCTGCGAGAACTGATCCGTCTGCATGACACGCAGGAGACAGAAGATTGGGACAGGCTACTGTCCGCTAGCGGCTGTCAAAATGATGGAGAACTGGATGAGTTCTGGGCGTATGCGACAGACCAGGGATGGATACGCACAAGCCGTAGCATGGGTGCCCGAGGATGGTTCCTTATGTCCGTGGGCCTGTCCGCCCGCATGTATGTAGAGACCCAGGAACGGACCGAAGGTCAAGGCTGGCAGGGGTTCGTGGCCATGTGGTTTGATACCAGTCTGAATGACGCATTTGTCCAGGGCTTCAAGCCCGCCATTGAAGCGGCGGGTTACGCACCCTACCGGGTTGACCAGGATCATTTCCTGGGCAAGGTGGACGACCGCATCATCGCCGCAATCTGCCAGTCGCGCTTTGTGGTAGCCGACTTCACCTGTGGTCTGGAGGGAGCACGAGGAGGGGTCTACTATGAGGCGGGCTTTGCCCAAGGCCTGGGTATTCCGGTGATCTACACCTGCCGCCACGATTGCTTTCCGCAGGTGCATTTCGATACGAACCATATCAACCATCTGATCTGGGAAGATCCTGGTGATCTGCGATCCAAGCTACAGGTGCGCATCGAGGCTACGCTGGGCCGAGGCCCGGTTGAAGGTCCCTGAAATATGGTGTCAGCGCCTCGTTCTGCACGTTGCGCCTCCAATGGCCGTAATGGACACACAGTTCCGGATCCGTTCCGCAATCTCTGTGTTGGCCGTGACGTCTGTGATGGTACT
>CAXXOQ010000061.1:0-2857 GCA_963664185.2 Caldilineaceae bacterium
AGTCCGAATGCCGCCGGGGGGCTGAAAGAAGCCATCTTTGCCGTCAAGGGACAAGGCGTATATTCCCGCCTGAAGTACGAGTCCGGCGTGCATCGCGTGCAACGCGTACCCGTGACGGAAAGCCAGGGCCGCATTCATACCAGTACCGCGACGGTCGCCATCTTGCCCGAAGTCGACAATGTGGAAGTCGAGGTCAACCCGCAGGACATTCGCATTGACATCATGCGCAGCAGCGGACCGGGCGGCCAAAGTGTGAACACCACGGATTCGGCCGTGCGCATCACGCATCTGCCTACCGGCCTGATCGTCAGTTGCCAGGACGAGAAAAGCCAGTTGCAAAATCGGCTCAAGGCCATGCGCATCCTGCGCAGCCGTCTGTATGATCAGGAAGTGCAGCGCCAGCAGGCCGAATTGGGGGCTTCGCGCCGCAGCCAGGTGGGCAGTGGGGATCGCAGCGAGAAGATCCGGACCTACAACTTTCCGCAGGGCCGGGTCACGGACCACCGCATTGGGCTCACGCTGTATCGGCTGGAAGATGTCATTGACGGCAAGATCGACGAGTTCCTGGTCCAGCTGGCGGCGCACGAACAGGAAGAGCTGCTGGCGGCGCTCGGTGGTCAGGCAGCCGGTGCCTGAGCCGGGCACTGTGCGTGCCTGTCTGCAGGCAGGCACCGCACGCCTGCAGGCAAGGGGTGTCACGAATCCGGCCCTGGATGCGTCCCTGCTGTTGGCGCATGCCCTGCACCAGCATCGCAGCTGGCTCTATACCTATCCGGAATACAGGCTGACCCACCCGGAACTGGCCTGCTGGCAGGCTGGCCTGGAACAGCGCCTGGCCTGTCGTCCCCTCGCCTATATTGTGGGCGAAAAGGAATTCATGGGCCTGACATTTCATGTTGATGAACGTGTGCTCATTCCCCGTCCCGAAACGGAGCTTCTGGTGGAACTGGCGCTGGCCTGGCTCGACCGCACCGAAGTCCCGGGGCCCCGGGTAGTCGATGTGGGCACCGGCAGTGGCTGCATTGCCCTGTCACTGGCCCATGCCCGGTCCTGTCTGGATCTGATGGCCATTGATCTGTCCCCCGACGCCCTGCAGGTGGCCCGCCACAACAGCCAGCGTCTCAATCTCCAGGGCCGGATTGCCTGGCGCCAGGGCGATCTGCTTCTGCCTGTGAGCGAACCTGTATCCTTGATTCTCGCCAATCTGCCCTATGTCAGCCCGCAGGCATGGACAGCCCTGATACCCGACATTACCGATTACGAACCCGCGCTTGCCCTCCAGAGCGACGAGGGTGGGCTAGCTCACCTGCGGCGTTTGGTGACCATGTTGCCGGGACGTTTGCATGCTGGCGGCAGTGTGCTGCTGGAGTGTGGCGCAGGGCAAGCGGCACAGGTCCGATCCTGGCTGGAAGGTACCGACCTGTTTTCCTCCGTGTCGGTTCATATGGACCTGGCAGGCATTGAGCGCTGTGTGGCGGGTTGGGATGCCAAGGCGGAGACAGGGCCACACAACGCATGGTGATCGCGCCATGTTGTGTGGCAGTCGGCTGCGGCCGGATTGCCTGTCTGCAACCGGCTCGCCGGTTCATGGAAGAAGGCAGGCGGTTCTGTCTGGCCATCGGTCTGCCTGGGGTTGCGGGATAATTCCTTTGGCGGACCCGCCTGCAGAAGGCCAATCGGCGGAAGGCGTCTTTGACTGGATTGACCCGCCTTTCCTCCTGTAGTACAGTCCCCTTGCCATCACACCTGAATCCGCGCATGCCGTCTGGGCCGGGTGCGGCTTCGCGTCCCCTTGCCGGCGCATGAGGGAATGGCTGTGGTAGCAACACAACACCCGGTTGCCACAAGGGAGTACCATGAACCAGTTTCTCGCCAATGCCTTGGGCCAACTGAATGCGCTGGCCGCGGTCGTCATCATGCTGGGTGCAGCGGTGGCGGGCGGTTTCGCTATGACTGACAGTCCTTTGGGCGGGGCGATCCTGGGCCTCACAGGCGGCTTTTTGCTGGCGATTGTGGTCTGCGGATTACTCGCTCTGATCATCACGATCCAGAACACCCTGGAGAGCATTGACCAGCGGCTGATGGCACTCTCTGAATCCTTGTCCCAGATCCCGACCCACCCGAAATCGACTAACGCGGATTGTCAGGCAAAGGGTGCGGTCTGTCCAGCCCTGTTTGTCTTAAGGTATAAAGCTCCCTTTCCTGGTCTTCATCCCCGCGTCGCCTGCCGGGCCCGGTGTGCTGGCCATTTTCCTGGTGCTGGATACCGGGTGAACCCATGTATATGGCTGGCTGCAAGTGGTCCAGCCCGCTTGCACTGATGGTTATCGACCGGTTTCGGCGCGGGCGCGGCTTTCCGGAAAGTGCAGACGGGCTTTTCCCGAGCGAACATTGGCCGCCAGCGTGGCCGCTCTTGTGGTTGCACGGGAGGCGGCCGGCAACCCATCAAGGTCGGCCGTGAGGCCGGATTCCAGCCTGTAGCCGCGTACGCCAATGCTGGCATCGGCAACACCAGGGCGTGGAGCCCCTGGCAACGATGACAGCCTACGGCGAAGCCGAAAAAAGAAGGTTTGGGCATTGATACAGACTTTCAGGATGGCCGCGTTTCGGCGAGCGGTGTCCCAAGGGATGGAACTGGTCACCCGGTCCAGGAGCGTATGACCCCTGCCGTCCTGGGAATTGTGTGCCCCCGCATCAAGCCCGTTGCCGCTGCGTTGGATGAGGAAGTCCTGGAAGCGATCCACCTTTGCGTCATCCACGCGACATTTGCACTTCGGCCCTGTATCCTCAAGTACACTACCACCCGGAACGATGTACACGAGGACTCTGGAGGCAGTTGAGCCATTTGGCCAGGCCG
>CAXXOQ010000062.1:0-11174 GCA_963664185.2 Caldilineaceae bacterium
GGGCCCCGGTGCCGGGCTTCCGCGAGGGGGCCAAAATCATGGCCACCGGTCCCCATATGATCCAGATTTTCAAGGACGGCCAGAACCCGGAAGGAATTTTCAAGGTCGCCGAATTCCTGCACCGGCATGAGGCGATGGACATCATCTTCCATGAAGTCGGCTGGATTATGGGGGTCGAATCCTGGCTGCCCACGCTGGATCCGGACACCTTCCCCGGCCTGCGGTTCTATATTGACAACATTGACGAAGTCACCGACTGGATTGTGGGCCGCCGCTCCCCGATTCACTGGTTCGTCAACACCCAGCTGTGGGAACTGCGGGAGCAGGTCTACCGCGATCTGATTACCGCCGAGGAAGCGGTGGAAGAGCTGCAAACGCGCGCGGAAGCCGAGTGGGAAGCACAGGGCCTGTAAGCCCTGCCCGCACACACCGGGGCCGCAGGCACAGCGACATGGTGGTCATGGCTGTACCTGCGGTCCCGGCCTGACCTGCACCCCCGTTTCCGGAGTACCCCGCCATGGCCGCGATCACCGGCAAGCCCTCGCGCTATACGCCCCGTGAATGGCGCAATTTGCGTCTGGGGCTGCTTTTTGTCATGCCCTGGATCCTTGGGTTTCTCCTGTTTACGGTTTATCCGCTCCTGTCCTCGATTTACTACAGCCTGACACGCTACGACCTGTTGCGTCCGCCGGTGTTTCTGGGGGCCAAGAACTATACGACCCTGTTCACGACAGACCCCCACTTCTGGAACGTGATGTACAACACCATCTACTATGTGGGGCTCAGTGTGCCCCTGGGTGTCGGCGCCGCGTTTCTCATTGCCAATCTGCTGAATTCCCGAATCGTGGCCCCGTCCTTCTTTCGGACGGTGATCTATGTGCCCGCGATTGTACCGGCGGTGGCATCGGCCATGGTCTGGCAATTCCTGATGAATGTGCAGTATGGCGCCGTCAATGGCGTCCTGCGCTCCATCGGTCTGCCCGTCATCCCCTTTCTCTCCAATCCGACCTGGGCCAAACCCTCCCTGATCCTGGTGGCGGTCTGGGCGCAGGGTGCGGCGGTGGTCATCTTTCTGGCCGCGCTGCAGGATGTGCCCCGCTCCCTGTACGAGGCCGCGACCGTGGATGGCGCCAACACCTGGCGCAAGTTCCGCAACGTCACCATTCCGCTGACATCGCCCATCATCCTGTTCAACCTGATCATGGGATTCATCGGCGCCTTCCAGGAATTCACCATCCCCTGGCTGCTGACGGAAGGCGGCCCGATGAACTCCACCGAATTCTATCTGGTGCACCTCTACCGCAATGCGTTCCGCTTCCTGCGCATGGGCAAGGCGTCCGCCATGGCCTGGATCCTGTTCCTGATCATTGTCGCCTTCACCCTTGTCATCTTCCGCTCTTCGGCCCGCTGGGTCTACTATGGCGGTGACAAATGATCACAGCTGCCTCCCGACACCGCGCCCAGAGCCGCCACCGGTGGCAGGGATTGGCGCTCGGCTTCGCCAAGTACGCCATTCTCCTCCCCCTGACCGCCAGCTTCGCCTTTCCCCTGTACTGGATGATCAGTTCGGCGCTGAAAATCGATTCCCAGGTCTATACGGTGCCGCCGATTCTGGTTCCCATTCCCATCCATCCCCAGAACTTTATCGAAGGCTGGCAGGTACTGCCCTTTTCGCGCTACGCGTTCAATTCCATCGTGCTGTATACGACCCCGGTGGTCCTGTTCACCGTCCTGTCCTCAACGATTGTGGCCTATGGCTTCTCGCGCATCCGCTGGCCCGGACGGGATACGCTCTTCTGGTTTGTGGTGATGACGATGATGTTGCCCTGGGCAGTCACCATGGTGCCCCTGTTCATCACATTCAAGTGGTTTGGCTGGCTGGATACGTACCGCCCCCTGGTCATACCGGCGCTGTTCGGGCATCCGTACATCATTTTCCTGCTGCGCCAGTTCTTCATGACGCTGCCGGAGGAGCTTTCGGACGCCGCCCGCATTGACGGCACCACCGAAATCGGCATCCTCTTCCGCATCATTCTGCCCCTGACCAAACCGGCCCTGGCCGTCGTGGCCCTCTTCCGGTTTCTCTGGGCCTGGAATGATTATCTGGGTCCCCTGATCTATCTGCGGGACGAGTCGCGCTATCCGCTGGCCCTGGGGATCGAACAGCTCTCCCGCCGGGCCAACGATATCGGCAATTTCAGCAACGGGATCCCGTACCTGATGGCCGTGAGCACCATTGTGGCGCTGCCTATCATCGCCACCTTCTTCCTGGCCCAGCGGACCTTTATTGAAGGGATTTCCCTCACCGGCCTGAAAGGATAGGGAGGGGCCACAACCGTATGCAAGTGCACATGATCGGCAACACGAGGGGAAAGCGGCACCGGCGGTGCGGTCTGGCTGTCCTGCTCTGTCTCATCCTGACCCAGATACTGGCTGCCTGTGTGGTATCGCCTGTCCCTGTCCGCGTCACCTCACAGCCCCTGTCCCCCCCATCCGGCTGCAGCGGACACTTCGTTGAACACCCACTCCCCCACACCACGGGCACCGCCTTTGCGCGGGTGACCTACTTTGCCAGCAACGGCGCGGGGCTGGCCATAGGGGATCTGGACAACGATGGCGATGAGGATTTCGTGCTGGCCAATCTCCTGGGCCCCAACCGGATTTTCTGGAATGAAGGCGACTGGCACTTCCAGCCCCAGGTGCTGTTTGAGGGCAGCCTGCGCGCAGTGGCCCTGGTGGATGTAGATGGCGATGACTGGCTTGACATCACCGCGACCAGCCGCAGCGGCGATGTCTGGATCTGGTACAACGCCGGTGCCGGCGCCGATGCCCCATTCCAGAGCCAGCAGCGCCCCGGGCGTCTGCAGGGGGTCAACGGATATGCCTATTCGCTGCAGTGGGGTGATCTGGATGCGGACGGCGATCTGGATCTGGCAACGGGTTCCTACGACGCTTCGCTGGAGAAACAGATCGGACGGCGCGCCCTGGACGCCAGCAACCTGTCCGGGGTATTTGTCTACGCCCAACAGGGGGAACGCTTTGATGCCACCCGGCTGGCCTCCCATGCCCAAGCCCTGGCACTGCAACTGCTGGATGTGAATCACGACGGGCGTCTGGACATTCTGGTCGGCAATGATTTCGATACGCAGGATGCCCTCTTTCTCGCCACGGCCGCGGGGCACTGGCAGGCCGCAGCGCCCTTCGCCCAGACGACTTTCAGCACCATGAGTTTCGACGCGGACGACATTGACAACGACGGCCTGTGGGAACTGTTTGCGGCGGATATGCATCCCTATTCCCACGAGCCGGACATCATGCGCCAGTGGGAGCCCGTAATGCAGACGATGCCGGCTCCCCGTCCCCAGGATGCGCCGCAGATCATGGCCAATGTCCTGCAG
This sequence comes from Caldilineaceae bacterium, assembly GCA_963664185.2. GTDB lineage: Bacteria > Chloroflexota > Anaerolineae > Caldilineales > Caldilineaceae > Bin34. Next base: position 3,399 of record CAXXOQ010000062.1, read on the forward strand.
ACCCGGCACCGTGACCAGGGCTGGGTGGATCGCGCGCCCGACTGGGGTATTCCCTACAGTGGCTGGAGCTGGTCCGCCCAGTTCGGCGATCTGAACCAGGACGGCTTTCTGGACCTGTACGTTGTGAACGGCATGACCGCCCAGGAGATTTTCTCCCATCTGCCCAATGACGAGCTGATCGAGGAAAACCAGGCGTACCGCAACGATGCCGGCCAGCGCTTTGTCCCGGCACCCGCATGGCAGCTGAACAGCACGGCCGGTGGCCGGGGCATGAGTCTGGCCGATCTGGACGGGGACGGTGATCTGGACGTCCTGATCAACAACCTGCGGTCCCCGGCCCAGATGTTCGAAAACCAGCTGTGCACCGGGCTGCCCCTTCTGGTATCCCTGCACCAGCCCGGTACAGGCAATACCCGTGCCCTGGGCAGCGAAGTACTCCTGCGCACTTCCACCGGCGTCTACCAGCGGCGCGTGCAAGCCGCCAGCGGGTACCTGTCGGGCCGCAGTGCCCAACTGCACTTCGGCCTGCCCCGCGACAGCCAGATCCATGCCCTGGAAATCCATTGGCCGGATGGCGTCGTGTCGGTGATCAGTGGCCAGGCCATATCACCGCACAGCCGGGTGCAGGTCACGCGCTGATACCTCGGCCTGGATGGGTACGGGGGAATTCCGGGAGCATAGCGCCACGTTGCGGGGAGTACGGTCCCCATATTGCAGGTAGCATCAGAAATCCGGGGCCAGAAATGGCACCTCTTCCCTCCACGGGTGATGGCCTGCACCGGCAACCGGGGGAACAGGCAGCAGGCGTACGGTGGTGGTGCATATCGTTCCTCATCCTCCGACAGTCCAGGGCCGGGCGATGGCAGAGCCGACGCGGCGCAGTGGGCACGCATCAAGCCCAAGCACGGAGTCTCCCCGGGCAAGGGTCGGAAGTCCATGCATCGGAAGAGGGTATAGGCACTTAATTCCACATCAGCCGTGCAGTACAATGGCAGGCACCTGGGACACCTGCCTGCATACTACAGGAGAAATTCATATACCCGTACCGGCTCTTCGGAAGGCCTTGCGTATGAACGCTCCCACACTGTCCGTTGCGGACCTGCAGCAACTCTGGCACTACGATGCCAGCTATTCGTATGACACGGCCGCATATGAGTACACCGAGTGGCATACGACCGACCCCTACTATCTGCAGGAGGGTGTGAGCATGATGCAGTCCTTCCCTCATGCTGCACTGATGGTCAACAGTGTGTTCAATCTCAAGGCTCCGGCCCAACGGCGGGGCCTGGACCCGCGTCAGGCCGTCAGTGTGAATCTACAGCACACGTTTCTGCAATACCTGCCCCAGGCCCGGCCCTTGTCCGACCAGGCGATAGAGGCCCTGTCCGAACTACCGGCATTTGGGCATTTGTCCGAGGCACGCCTGCGCTGGTTGTGGCAACGCTATCTGCCCTTCGTGCCGGAGGGCGTGTGGGAGAAGATCCAGGCCCGCAGTTATGTGGAACCGGATGTCGGGCTGTTGCGCAGGGGGCGGTTTGATCCCCAAGCCGCCACGATGCCCTGGACACCGGACAACACGCCGGTGCTGGTCCTGGAAGCCATTTCGGAGGGTACCGCGGACAAGGATGTCTGGGTCAATCCCCTGCTGTATGGCCTGATGGGCGTCCAGGAATACTGGATTTGCGATCCGGAGGCCCAGCGGGTGACCCATAGCTGGCAATCAACGACCCACAGTCCCTGGGACAACATCCTGGCGGAGCGGGCCTTGGGGGCAGATGAAGAGATGGCTGGCCCCAAGGCCTGGGAGTCATGGGGTGATGACGCGCCCGCTACCGGCGATGTCGCGTTTTCGCCGGTATTGGACACCTGGGTCAATCTGGATGTTGTGGCTGGTTTCCAGTGCTGGGACCGGGAGCGCAGAGAGTGGATTACCGGGGACCCGCTGGTCAAGAATGCACAGATCGAGGCACAGACGCAACAGATTGCGGCGCAGGCAGAATACATTGCGGCGCAGGCGGAACAGCGGAAACAGGTGCGTATTCAGAGCTTGCGGAGTCTGGTGGAAAGTTGGTCCGTGGTCTTGCCTGAGGAGGTCGAAGCGGCGCTGCGGACGCAGCCCCTGGACACCATTCCAACCCTTGCCGACCTGCTGGATGTCCAGCGGAATTGTACCGCGGACACCCTCCACGATCGGATATCGGCCTTTCTGCGGGAGGCGGCCGGCCTCCCGGCGTCCTGTCCCCCCCCAATGAGTGTCCGCGGACAACGGTCCCCGGAATGCGTCTCGCGGTGCCTGTACCGCATGCCATCCCGCAAGAGGCTACAGTGAAAGTCCGGATGTCCATCCCGGACTCCCGACAGCGCCAGAGTTGCCGGACATGGCGGATCATCTGGACCGCGACATGCGTGCGCAAACCCCGGACCGTCAGTAGTGCCAAGGCTCCCGGCAGCGTCCCATGTGGTACTTCAGGGCAGGTGCTTGCGATCCGGGCCCGCAGGTCGGGAAACCATGCAGAGGGAAAGCGATCCATACCCACATACGGAGGTGTCCCCGGTTAGGATCAATGCGGAATTCCGCACCAGAAATATAATTGTATCACTATAGGGATCACACTCTTTTGGGTGATCCCTTTTGGCTTTTGGGGGCAGCCGGTTTCCTGTCAGATCCCGGAGCGGGACGTGTCCCTGTGTCTTCATCCTGCGATCCTGTTCTCTGCCCAATTGCCTCCGCACAAGATAGAATGGACTCATCCAACACCACGCGGTACGCCCGCACCCAAAGGAAATGTACGCCATGCAATACATCATGTTCACCAAGCATCTGGAAGGCCTGGATCTGGACGGGATCATGCAGTCCCTGCAGAAGGTTGGCGTGTCGGGGGCGGATCTCTGTGTGCGGCCCGGTTATCCGGTTACCCCGGAGAATGCCACCACCGCACTGCCCCGGGCGGCCCAGCGCTTCCAGGAGGAAGGGCTGGCCATTCCCCTGATTACGACCCCCACCAGCTTCACTACTCCCGATACCGCCCTGGCTGCCGATCTCTACGCGGCCTGCGGGGCTGCCGGCGTGCAGTACATCAAGGTGGGCTACTGGCACTGGCATACCGGGGAACCCTATTGGGATACCGTCAAGCGCGTGCGGGAATCGCTGCAGGGCTTTGCGGCGCTTTCCGCGCAGCATGGCGTGACGACGCTGGTACACAACCATTCCGGGCGGTCCATGGGCCTCAATGGCAGTGCGGCCATGCACCTGGTACAGGATTTCGATCCGGATCAGGTAGCCATCTTTGCCGATCCGGGGCACCTGGCCATCTGCGGGGAACCCCCCGACATGGCCCTGGACATTATGCGTTCCCACCTGCGGGTCTGCGCCTTCAAGGATCTCAAGCATCGGCAAATGCAACACGAGGGACGTACCGTGCGCGGGTCGGAGTGTGTCCGCATGGGCACCGGCCTGGTGGACTGGACCAACGTGCTGACCACCCTGCAGGCGTTGGCCTTCACCGGTCCTGTCAGCTTTCACAGCGAATATGCCGGGGAGGTGGTGGATACGGTCATTGATCTGGCCCGGTGTGACGTCCGTTATGTCAATGCTCTGCGTGCACAACTGTAGCGCCGACTTGTCCCAAGTACAAAGGAGAACCTGATGTCTGACCAAATGAAGGCTGCGTTCATTGGTGCCGGCCCGCGCAGCCGCAGCGCCCACTATCCCAATGTCGCCCGGCTGCCGGATGTCGCCATGGCCGCCGTTTGCGAACTGGACGAAGAACGCCTGGACATGGTCGTGGAAACGTACCGGTTTGCCGAGATCTACACCCATCACCGGGAAATGCTGGAGAAAGCCGATCCCGACATCGTCTACTGTGTCATGAACGAACAGTGGGCCCTGGAACCCGTGCTGGATTGCCTCAATGCGGGCAAGCACCTGTTCATTGAGAAACCGCCGGGAGCCAACATGCAGGAGGTCACCCGGATCCGGGATGCTGCCGTAGCCAATGATGTCTGGTGCATGGTGGGGTTTCAGCGGCGGCATGCCGCCGTCGTACAGGAAGCCCTGCGCCGGGTCCAGGCACAGGGTACGGCCGTGTCCATGGCAGCCGGCATTTTCCACAAGCAGCTGCTGGGAGAAGCGGCGGGCGGGTTTACCACAACGCTCTGGAACGATATCTGCCACATCGTGGATCTGGTCCGGTTCATGGCAGGGGGAGAACCCATCAACGTCAATGCGCACCGGACCCGGATCGACAGCGACCACTGGAACAACTACAACGCCCTGATTGCGTTTGACAACAATGCGGCGGGCATGATCCTCGCGGTGCGGGCTTCAGGTGGCCGGGTGCTGGGCGCCCAGCTGCATGCACCCGGTGTGGGATGCTACATGGAGATCCCGGGCCAGATCCTGATTCTGGAAGACGACTCCCGGAAGGAAACCGTGCCGGGCTGGGAAATCGCGGGGGTGGACAAGGCCGATGGGGCCGCCTACGACGGTACACTTCACATGCACCAGCACCTGATCGAATGCATCCAGCAGAACCGGCAACCCCTCACGGACATTCGGGATACCATTCACAGCATGCAGCTGGTGGCCGACATTGAGGGCGAGTAGCCGATAACGTATGCCGGCGCCGGTGCCGGGCAGAGTCGCACCGGTGCGTGAGATGACAGGTACATTGCGTGAGGGGAGGCGGAAACCCGGTGACGGCAGGACGGACGCGTCCCCGCAGACATCCGCCTCCGCTGTGTTGCCGGTCCAGCCTCCCCCTCTGCCGCAGGCTCCTGTGCGCCGTGGCCTGATTCGACCGCGGCGCATCGCCACCGGACATGTCCCTGCAGGCGGGTCCGCGTTGGCGCCACAGGGGCCCGCGCAGCATCCGCACGGGGAGATTAACCGGGCGCGTCCGGAACCTCAATCACGATCTCGCCTGCCCTGACCGCCACGTGCAGGCGGGCACCATATTCCAGATTGTCTTCCAGGATGCGCATGGCCAGCGGGTCCGCCACGAGGCGCTGCAGGGGACGGGCGCCGTAGGCCGGGTCATACCGCTCGATCAACAGGTGCACGGTCTCGTCGGTATAGGTCATTTCCACGTCCTGTTCCCGGATCAGGGCCTGCAGTTCTCCGGGCTAGCGCTGCACAATCTGGATCAGCCGGGTCTTGTCCAGAGGCTGGAAGAATACGATATCATCCAGGCGGTTCAGGAATTCCGGGCGGAAGCGGGCCTGCAGTTCCTGCATGACTTCCGAGCGGCATTGCTCCACCTGGCCACCGGCCGCCAGAATGCAGGGACTGCCGATATTGCTGGTCATGACGATCACCGTATTGCGGAAATCGACCGTGCGGGCCTGGCCATCCGTCAGGCGGCCATCTTCCAGCACCTGCAACAGAACATTGAAGGTATCGGGATGCGCCTTCTCGATCTCGTCCAGCAATACCAGGGAATAGGGCCGACGCCGCACCGCTTCGGTCAGCTGTCCGCCCTCTTCATGGCCCACATAGCCGGGCGGAGCCCCCAATCAGGCGTGCCACCGCGTGCCGTTCCTGGTATTCGCTCATGTCAATCCGCACGATGGCGCGCTCGTCATCAAACAGCAGTTCGGCCAGGGCCTTGGCCAATTCCGTCTTGCCCACTCCGGTCGGCCCCAGAAAGATGAAGCTGCCTACCGGGCGCTGCGGCGTACTGAGCCCTGCCCGACTGCGCCGGATGGCCGCGGACACGGTATGGACGGCACACGCCTGCCCCTTGACCCGCCGGTGCAGTTCCTCTTCCATGTGCAGCAGTTTGGTCCGTTCGCCCTCCTGCAACCGTGCCACCGGAATGCCTGTCCAGTCGCTCACGACCCGGGCGATCTCGTCGGCATCCACTTCCTCCTTGAGCAAGGCGCCCTGACTCTGCCGCTGGGCCAATGCGGTCTCGGCCACCGTCAATTCGGCGGTTAGGGAAGGCAACTGGCCGTAGCGCAATTCCGCCGCTTTCTCCAGATCGTAGGCCCGTTCCGTCTCCTTGATCTGCCGCCGCACGGCCTCGATCTGTTCCTTGGCCCGATGCACCCGTGCAATGGCTTCCTGTTCCCCCTGCCAGCGCGTGGCCAGCTGGCCGCGTGTTTCGGCCAGATCCGCCAGTTTGCTCTCGACCTGCGCCAGTCGTTCCCGGTTCCGGTCATCCTCTTCCCGGCGCAGGGCCTCGCGCTCGATTTCCAGTTGAATCACGGCCTGGTCCAGTTCGTCCAGCGGCTGGGGCTTGGAGTCGATCTGCAGGCGCAGGCGGCTGGCCGCCTCATCGACCAGATCGATGGCCTTGTCCGGCAGGCGGCGCTCCGGGATGTAGCGCTGTCCCAGCATGACCGCCGCCACCGTGGCCGCATCGGTCACCCGCACGCCATGATGCACCTCATACCGTTCCTGGAGGCCCCGCAGAATGTTGATGCTGTCCTCCGCCGCGGGTTCGTGGACGAACACCGGCTGAAAGCGTCGCTCCAGCGCGGCGTCCTTGCCCGGCCTGACATGTTGGAACCAGTATCCGTTTGGCGCCGACTACCAGTAAACCCTGCTACAAGTGACTTCCCGCGTCTGCGGACAGACCATCAGCTGTACGGGGACAAGACGGTCCAGATTGCCTCCTTTCTCCGTAAGTCGGCCACGGCCCAGCAGTTCACACGTCCCTGGCGGTTTGGCAAGAGCCTGCTACTTTCCACCATAGAAGCCATGTACACAGGACAGCGAGGCCTGTTTGCAGGCAATGGGGTATGGCCGGGACTGGCTTCTGGAGCGACACAGGATCACAATGGGCCAAATGCATCTGGCCGCCATCCCTGTGGGTGGAAGCGACCGATCTTCAAGTCAATGACCACGAGACAGCGCAGGTTCTGGTGAAAGAACAGCAAGTCTACCCGGTACCATGGGTCGCCGATCCGCAGACGCCGTTGTCAGCCCCTAAAACAGAAGTCGCCACCCAGTTCCAGGCGTGGCATGCAGGGCAGCTTCCTTGTGGGAACCAGGCACGTGAAGACGGATCAGGATCCCCAAAGCGTTCCGATGGGCCGCGATTCGTGAGGTGAAGGGAGTATCGGGCGGCTTTATGCCGCGGTGCCTGGAAAGCCTTCGGGGCTGGCCTCGTCCACCGGGACGCCAGTAATCCGTTCAATCCAGCTGGACACCGTACGCGTCGCCTCCTGCCAGGATAGAATCTGTTGCCTGTCCCAAGTCTCTGGGCCGTTCCCGGGTCTGTTGTGCCATGGGTTGCGGTGACAGTTTCGTATCCGCGAGCCGTGGCCAGCGGGCGAGGCGCCGGGCTATTCGCCAGATTGCAAGTTGTTGCCCAACGAGACTGCCCAGCGTCAAGGCTCCTGCTCCCAAGGCCGCCGGACGCCAGAAGCTGAGATCATACAAGCCATATCCCAGGTCCAACAGCACCAGAAGCGCGGGGGGTCGGCACTATGATGAGAAGAAACACGGGCAGATCCACCACGCACCAGTCCCAGACTCTCTGTTGCCAGAGACGTTTCGCTTCCAGCCTCCGCTCTCCTGGTTCCTGTTCAACCATGGAAGGCTTGAGATTCTCCAACGCTTCCCGCACGGGGGAAAGCACAGCCAGGATTCGGCGAATCGTGAAACCCAAGGCCCATTTGGCCAAAGTCGTGCCCATCCAGATCCCCACCGCAATCGATACAAAGCTGGCCAGGCCGGCCGTTGTGGCCAAGTCTGCCGACTGTCCTGACATGAGCCTGGTCAGGCTCATCAGTCCACCACCGACAGCCCCGTAGCCCAGGAGACGGAGA
>CAXXOQ010000063.1:0-4654 GCA_963664185.2 Caldilineaceae bacterium
TCGGTTTGACAGCCCGGATCAGTTCACAACGCTGTACAGCTGGGAGCAATCCAGTGATCAGGGCCATGTCAATTTCTATTTCATTGACCGGGATCATTCCATGAATCCGGATCGGTTCGCCTACCCGGTCCGACCGGCGGCCTACATCGCAGATCTGCCGTATACGGATTTTCTGGCCATTCCGCATCATACCAACGCCATCAGCTACGCGGTACGGGATGATGGCAGCCACTACTGGCTGACATATCCGTGGGGCCAGCCCTGCCCGGATTATCTGCGGCTGGTCGAGATCTTTCAAACCCGGGGCAATTTCGAACAGGAAGACCCGCCGGCGGGATGGCGACACGAGTTTCACGGGAATGGGGCCAGCGTGCAGTCCGGCCTGCAAAAGGGCCATCCCCTGGGCTTTGTGGGCGGTACGGACAACCATCAGGCCTGGCCCGCCAAGGAGAACAGCCGACATCGGGTCAACTCCTGGATTTATACTGGCGTCTGGACCTCCGGGCGGGATCGGCAATCCCTGTTCCGGGCCCTGCAGGCCCGCAACACCTGGGCTTGCTGGGATACCCGCGCCCTTGTCCGTTTCATGGTGAACGGAGTCTTGCAGGGAGATACCCTGTGGGTCACCGCGGGGGAACCGCTGACCGCGCATATCCGGCTTTCGTGTGAACAGCGCCTGGATATCGTGGAAATTGTAGGGTCTGACCACCGGGGCCGTCCGGTACCCACACGCCACGACGCCCTGGATTGGGCGCTCCAGGTGGATCTGGGCTGCGCCCGGACAGACACCTATTTCTATCTGCGGGCCCGGCAGATCAACGGGGCCCTGATCTATGCGTCTCCGGTGTTCGTCAAAATCGCCGCGCCGGCCAACCGGCCAGAGGTCAGCCCTTGACGGCGCCCAGCGTCACATTGGTAAGCAGGGACTTGCGGCCGGCAATGAAGATGAACACCACCGGCAGGGTGGCAATGAAGGCCCCGGCCAGGATCATGCCGTACTCTATCTTGTAGAGGCCGACCAGGGTGGCCAAACCGATGGGGAAGGTGAATTTCTCCGTGGAACGCAGGATGATCAGGGGCCACAGGTAATCGTTCCAGCTGCCCAGAAACGTGAGCACGGCCAGGACCGCCAGGGCGCCGCGGCTGAGCGGCAGTCCCAGGCGGGCATAGATACCCAGTTCCGAAGAGCCGTCGATGCGGGCCGCGTCCAGCAGCTCATCGGGCACCGACAGCATATTCTGCCGCATGAAGAAGGCCCCGAACGCGGTTACCGCTCCCGGCACCACAATCGCCAGGTAGGTGTCGATCCAGCGGATCTTGACCATGAACAGGAAAAGGGGCACCAGGGTCATCTGAAAGGGAAATGTCAGCGTGGCCAGCAAGGCCAGAAACAGGATGCGCTTGCCCCGGAATTCGTACTTGGCGAATCCCCAGCCCACCATGGTGGCCACCCACAGGGCCAGCACGGTCTGGGACACCGCCACAATGACACTGTTGCCAAACTGGCGCAGATAGGGAATCTGTTCCCCGGACAGGAGCCGCATGTAGTTCTGGCCAGTCGGTTCCTGGGGCCACCAGGTCAGGGGCAGCGCGAAGATATCCGCATCGAACTTGAAAGACCCGGAAATCATGTACGCAAAGGGCGCCCCCGTCAGCAACACCCCCAGAACCAGCACGGCATAGGTCAGGCCCGCATCGATTCTGCCCTGTAGCAGGTTGGGGGTCTGGGCTGAAGTCCCGGCATCCAGGACGCGGTCCGTTCGCATCTAGATCTCCCGGAACAGACCCAGGATTCGGATCTGGATAAATGTCAGAATCAGGATAATCAGCGCCAGGGAAATGCCCAGGGCCGAGGCATAGCCGAACTTGAGAAACCGGAAGCCGTTCATGTATAGCAGCATGGTCATGAACAGGCCGCCGTTGTCGGGTCCTCCGGCCACGTCGCGAGTCAGCAGCGCCGGTTCCGCGAACAGATTGTAGGATCCGATGATGGCGAAGGTCATGACGAAGATAATGACGGGACGCAGCAGGGGCAGAATGATATACCGGAACGAATTCCAGCGACTGGCCCCGTCAATGATGGCGGCTTCCTTGATGTCGACGGGAATGTTTTGCAGGCCTGCCATGAAATACAGGGCATTGATGCCGGTCCAGCGCCACAGTCCCAGCAGGATGATGGCCGGCAGGATGAACTCGGCATCCAGCAGCCAGCGGATTTTCGCGAAGCCCAGCGGGGCCAGGATCAGGTTGTTGATCAACCCGTACTCGTGTTCAAAAACCAGGCCGAAGATGATGGCCACCACCACGCCGGACGTAATGTTGGGCGAGAAGAAAAAGAGACGAAAGAACTCCCGTCCCTGCAGGCGCCGGCGGGTCAGGAGCAGGGCCAGCCCCAGGGCGGCCGGTACAATCAGGAGAATGCTGCCCAGCGCGTAGTAGGTGGTATTGCCCAGCGCCTTGCGAAACAGGTCGTCCTGCAGCAGATCCAGATAATTCTGCATCCCAATGAACACGGGCGTGCTGCCGATGCCTGTCATCTGGAACAGGCTGAGGCGCGCGGCCCACAGTACGGGAAAGAGGAAGAAGATTCCGTACCCGAGAAAAAAGGGACTGATGAACAGGTAGGGCGCAAGCTTGCGCGACCGGTGACCCATCGTGATCCGCAGGTTGCCGGGGCAGGGATCACCCGGGATCCCTGCCCCTCATTGTGTCAGGACAAGGGGCGTTCAGGCTTCCGCCGCCATGATCTCACGGATCTGTTCGGCAACGGTCGTGAAGACCTCGGCCGGGGTTTCTTCCAGATCGTAGATGGCTTGCCACTTGGCCCCCAGGAGGGCGTTCATCTCGGACCGGTAGGGACTCTGGTACTGGGCCGGTACATCCTGGGCCACCTGGGCAAAGATGCCCCCCAGATCCTGGCCCGAGAAATATTCATCCGCGGCGTGCAGACGCTCGTTGTCCATGGCCGGAATGTAGGGCGGAAACAGACTGGTCAATTCAAAGCGGCGCACATTGCCTTCGATCGAAAGCATGGTGTACTCCACAAAGTCCCAGGCCTCTTCCACATATTCGCTGGTCTGTACGATGCAGGCGCCCGTACCCCCGTAACAGCTGGTGGTCAGACCCCCTTCTTCCCAGACCGGCAGGGGACGTGCCTTCCATTTGCCCGTCAGGTCCGGAGCATTGTCCTTGAAGAAGCCGGCGTACCAGTCCGCCCCTGTTTGCGTCAGGTACTTGCCCTCGTTGATGGCCGCCCACCAGGCATCGCCCGCGGGTTGCTGGTTGGCAATGCCGTGCTGATCCCGCAGGGCCAGCAGCCATTCCATGGTTTCAATGCAGATATCGGAATCCAGGGTAATGTTGCCATCCGCGTCAAAATAGTCATGGCCCCGCTGCCGGACATACAGTTCGGCAGGCGCGGAGAAACTGATCGCCTTGACATCGTCCGTGGAAACTGCCTGGCCCGCGGCAATGAAATCGTCCCAGGTGACGAGGGCCTCCATATCCACCCCGGCGGCTTCAAAGACATCGGCGCGATAATACTGCACGACGGGCGTCAGGGCATGCTCCACGCCATAGATCTTGCCCTTGTAGCTGTACAGGGCTTCCCGGTTCAGCACCAGGTCGTCCATGTAGCCGCCTTCGCTGAGGCGGTCCTTGATGTCCACCAGGCCGGGGTCCCCGCCACGCAGAAAGCCCCCGAAGCGGCCCTGTTCCAGATCTGCGATGTCGGGTGCACCCACACCGCCGGTTTGCAGCGCAATCTGCACCTTGTCATGCATATCGGTGTAGGCGATCTCGGATACGGTAAGATTGAAGTCCCCGGCAAACTCGGCCTGATAGTCTTCGCCCATGGAGCGGAACCAGCGGGCATGCGTGTTGACGAAAGTCCAGATTTCCAGATCGACAGACGCGGCGGCGGGACCGTCACCTGCGGGTACGGGCGCTGCACAGGCTGCCAGGATAACGCCCGAAAGGACCAGTCCGGATCCTTTCAGGAATGTGCGACGGGACAATCTCTGTGAAGATGACATAATGATTCGCTCCTTGCGGCAGGATTCAGTTGTGGACAGGAATGAGGGGATTATAGAACTGAAACTGCTGTTTCAGGAAACCCGGCGACAGCCGGACCCGCCGCCTGGCGGCATTGCAGGATGTGCCCAGTGAACTTCTGGAAGCGTCATCCCTGGATGGGGCCAACGCCCTCCAGAAGACCTGGAACATTACCCTGCCCATGATCAGCCCGGTCATTCTCTTTAACGTCATCGTGGGCCTGATCGCGGCCTTTCAGTTGTTTACCCAAGTCCATATCATGACGGATGGTCGCGGGAGCCCTGCCGATTCCACCCTGATGATGTCCATTTATCTCTACCAATCGGCCTTTGAATTCTTCAAGATGGGCTATGCCTCGGCCCAAGCCTGGATCCTGTTTCTCATCATCGTTTTCCTGACGCTGCTTCTGTTCCGTATCTCAGGTCGCCTGGTGTATTACGGCGGCCGCTAGACCATTGACCCGCTGGCAACGGTGCCTGTCCCTCGGGCACCACGCAACAGAGCAGAGGATACTGTCCTTGGTGCTACAGACGTAACTGCCTGGCAAACTGTCCCCTCCCGGCGGCGGTAATGACAGCCCTGGGCCAATAGCATGCAGCCG
>CAXXOQ010000064.1:0-2516 GCA_963664185.2 Caldilineaceae bacterium
AACCACCTGACACCTGCCAACCGCTTGGATGTTGACAAGTTGCGCCGGACCGTGCGGACAGCCATGCGCATGCTGGACAATGTGATCGATATCAACTTCTACACGATCCCCGAAACGGCGGCCAGCAACAACCGGCATCGTCCGGTGGGCCTGGGGCTGATGGGCCTGCAGGATGTCCTGCAACGCATGGCCATCCCCTTTGCGTCACCGGAAGCCTTGGACTTGTCGGACTTGATTATGGAGGTCATCTCCCATGCCGCCATAGATAGTTCATCCGACCTGGCGGCTGAAAAAGGCGTCTATGATTCATTCCAAGGTTCCTTGTGGTCGCAGGGAGTGTTCCCCCTGGACAGCCTGGCCAATGTGGACCGGGCGCGCAGCCGTCCGGTGAATGTGCCGCGAAACGCACGCTTGGATTGGGAGCCCCTGCGCGAAAAGGTCAAGGCCCAGGGCATGCGCAACTCCAATGTCATGGCCATAGCCCCCACGGCCACCATCGCGAACATTTGCGGCGTGAGCCCGTCCGTGGAGCCGACCTTCTTGAACCTGTACGTCAAAAGCAATATGTCCGGCGAATTCACGGTGATCAACCATCACCTGGTCGCTGATCTCAAGGAACGGGGGCTGTGGAACGACGACATGCGCTTGCATCTCAAGCGCGAGGATGGCAACCTGGAAAACATCCCCGGCATCCCCGACGACCTGCGGGAAATCTACCGTACGGTTTGGCAGATCGATCCCGTCTGGTTGATTGATGCGGCAGCCCGGCGGGGCAAGTGGGTGGACCAATCCCAGTCGCTCAACCTGTACATGCAGGGTGACAGCGGACAGAAGCTGCATGAGATTTACATGCACGCCTGGGAAGCGGGACTCAAGACCACCTACTACCTGCGCACCATGAGTGCCACCCGAGTGGAGAAGAGCACGCTGGAAGGCGTGGACGGCCGCTTGAATGCCGTGCCCGCCACCAACGCCGCCGTACCCGTGTCCCAACATCAGATGGTGCACGGTGGCGGGTTGGCCTGCGCCATTGGCGATGATGAATGCGAAGCGTGCCAGTAGTTGGCCAAAGGCACAGTTTTGATGGGCCCCGGATGTGGTTTCGCCGGGGCCCGGACCGCCCCGGGCGTTGGCTTGCCGGGCGGACACCCCCGCTGTTTTGACGAAACCTGTCAGGACCGAGGCCAGCCATGCTCTCACTGGTAGGCGCATGGGCCTGCGATCACATGGTACAATGCACCCTCTATGACCGGCTTGTGGGAGGGTACGGCGTGAAGATGATCTCTGTGATGTCGCTTAAGGGCGGCAGCGGCAAAAGTACGACACTGATCAACCTGGCCACCTATGCGGAACATCATGGGTGCCCGTCCCTGATTTTGGATCTCGATCCCCTCTCCGCCTGCGTACAGTGGGGGAGTGTGCGGGAAAGTTGTTCCATCGACAGGGGGCCGAAGGCGGCCCAGGGCAGTGCCGTTCTTCTGCCCAGCATGATTGAGACGGCGCGGCGACAGTCGGGTGTTCAGGTTTTGTGGGTGGACACCCCCGCCCATGCCGAAGGCACCGCCCATGCTTCGGTATCGGTGTCCGACTTGGTCCTCATCACCTGCCGGCCCTCCTTGTTGGACATCCAAACCCTGTACCACACGGCCCGTTTGTGCAACGGCACGCCCGCCGGAGTGGTTCTGACGCAGTGTCCACCGCGAGGCAAGGTGGTGGAGGAAGCCCAGGAGTTCATCCGGGAAGCAGGCATGACCCTGGCCCCCACCTTGGGAAGCCGGGTGGATTTTGCGAAATCCATCAATGAAGGCAAGGGCATCTACGAGTTTGCGCCTCGCAGCAAGGCGGCCGGAGAGATTGCCAATCTGTGGCAATGGGTGGAGAAGCACCTCCTTGCCTGCGACCTCGAACATGAGAACATTGACGAGTCCATCTCGTTTGCCGGGTAAGGCCCGGCAGGTGGTGTGGGCTTGAGAGTCTGCGCCACCTGCCAACCGGTACACCGTCGTCATGCACACATCACAGTCGGTACAAGCCATGCAATCAGGTCGCTTGGGACCGTGGAACCATGACGGCCCCCCGCGGAGCCAAAGCCAAACCGTGCACTTTGGGCAACAGCAGTACCTTGTCAGTTTGGATCCGTCATTGCCCACCGAGTTTTCAGTGGAGGGGGTCTCCTACCACGGGAGTCGGCTCCATGCCCGCATAGTGGGGCATGCGAATGGAAAGTTCTACATTCCCCGTGAAATGTCCGGACGGCATGGGATTTGGTTCACGGGCCTGCAGGATGCCGTTGTTTGGGTGTGTTCCGACTGGCATTTGGATTTTCAGGCGAGTGCTTGGCTGGCCTCGCAGGCAGAGGATGAACAGGAACGGACCTACGCCCTGATGCAGGCGGCGTTGGCGAACTTGCCCTCCGAGTTGCCACAACCTGAAACCGCTGACATTCAAGAAGCGCACAACCGGTATGTTTTGGCGGTTTGGCACCATCGGGATGGCGATTCGCAGGTCTCCTGGAA
>CAXXOQ010000065.1:0-13836 GCA_963664185.2 Caldilineaceae bacterium
ACTCGGCGCCCTTCTGGACGGCCCTCTGGGCCTCGGGTGTGGCGTTTGAGCGGGGATGCCAGCGTGCGGCCTGGGCGTGGGCCGGTCTTTTGTTGGGGTGGCCCGTGGCCGTGTCTGCGTATTGGGCCAAGCCCGACCGCGGATGGCAAAACCAATTGGTGGGGACCGGGTGCGTTGTGGGCGGTTGGATGTTGGCCACAGTCCTGACGGCAGTCGTGTTGGGCGGGAGTGTGGGGGTCGGTTACGCCAACGCTGCCCTGGAACCGGGCTGTGTACGACGAATTGCCCAGTGTGTCGCCGGTGGGCATGTGCAGGTTGCGCAACAGCAGTCTGTTGGAAGGCCTGGGCGTGTGGACCCTGTACGATTTGCGGCAGACCTTTCAGGCCGGGGGCATCCTGTGGATGTACGACATTCCCCTGATGTGCCGTGAGTTGGACCAGGCCTGGAGGGAAACAGGCCTGCGGTACGGAGTCGATTACGGGGATTGCGAATTGCTGGCGGCCGCCTTCAGCACATTGTTGTGGCTGGGCGGTGAGGATGTGTACGGGGAGTTGCTGGCCAGCCCCATGCGGGACGTGCTGTGGACTGTGGAAAACGACTTCCCGCAATGGCTGACGGTGGAGTTGCTGCCTGCGCGCACCGTCAGTACATGCCCGCAGTATGGAGGCTGAACCAGCACGGGCTACAGTCCACCGAAGGGTGTTCGGCGGCTGTAGTCATGGAAGTTGTAGCTGCCCGCACATTGTTCGCGGCGTAGCAGGCTGGGCGTGATTTCGCCCAGGAAGCGACTTTCGGTGTGGGGGCGTGAGCTGCCGTAGGCATACCTGTTCGACGAGCGTGTGATGGTCAAGTCCTTCTCGGCACGCGTGATCCCCACATAGAACAGGCGGCGTTCCTCTTCGATTTCATCCGGATCTTGGCTCTTCACTGCCCGGAAGTGTGGCAGCAGTCCTTCGTCCGCCCCCACGATGTAGACAGAGGGAAACTCCAAACCCTTGGCACTGTGCAGGGTCATGAGCGTGACCCGCGGTTGATCATCTGTCTGCATGTCGGCGGATGAAACCAGGCTGACGTGTTCAAGGAAGCGTTCCACCGGGGGGCTGCCCGACGGGTCCATGTCGAAGTCGGAGGCCAGACCCACCAGTTCGTCCAGGTTGTCGACGCGGTAGGCATCCTGTTCGTTTTTCTTGGCGGCGTCCTCCATGCGTTTTCGGAAACCGGATTCTTCCAGTACGCTTTCCAGGAAATCACCGGCGTTCAGGGTTGCGCCTGCCGTTTGCAGCCGGTGACGCCAGCGGGATGTTAGGGCTTCGAACTCGGACAGCGGCTTGAGTGCTCGGGCCGGGAATGTGGGGGCATGGTTGCGCCAAGTATCCCTGTCCAATTCGGGTATCGCCTGCGGTCCGTGGCAAATCACCGTCAGGGTATCGGCAATGGACAGTCCCCAAGCATCCCGGCAATCGAGTATGGTTTCCAGCGTGCGGGCCCCCACGCCCTGTATCTGATGGGACACCAGACGCGAGAATGAAAGGGCGTCCGAGGGGTTGACCATGAAGCGCATGTAAGCCAAGGCATCCTTGATTTCCGCCCGGTCGTAAAAACGGACGGAACCGATCAGGCGATAGGGGATGCTGTGCTTCATGAATGATTCTTCCAAGGCGCGGCTGATGGCATGGGTGCGGTACATGACGGCGATGCCGTCGGGGTTGTGGATGCCGTCCTCGATGGATTCTGCGATGTGCTGTGCGATCCATTCCGCCTCGGTGTCGTTGTTGACCGCCTCCAACAGGCGCACGGGGGACTGGCCGCCGTTGTCTGTGAACAGATCCTTGTGGATGCGTCCGTCGTTGTTTTGGATAAGGCTGTTCGCCACATCCAGGATGGTTTGTGTGCTGCGGTAGTTTTGGGCCAGCACCACCGTGTGGATGTCGGGATAGTCGTCGCACAGCCGTGCGAGGTTGTGTCGGTTGGCACCGCGGAATGCGTAGATGGACTGATCCTCGTCGCCCACGACAAAGAGGCTGCGCGGGCCCGGCAAGTCCGTCAGCATTTGGATCAGAAGGTACTGCACGGCATTGGTGTCCTGGAATTCGTCCACCAGGACATGGGGCCAGCGGTAGCGGTACTTGGCCAGGATGTCGGGTTGTTGCTGGAACAGCAACAGTGTGTGCATCAGCAGGTCGTCGAAATCCAGGGCGTTGTTGGCCTGGAGTTCCCGTTCGTAGGCTGTGTAGACGGGGGCGATGCGCTGGTAGTAGCGTGATCGGGCGGCTTGTGCGAAATCACTGGCGGTCATGGCCTGGTCCTTGGCTTGGCTGATGACACTCAGGATGGGGTACAGATCGTTGTTTGTCATCCGGGGTTGGTTCATCACCCGTTTCAGGACGGCTTTTTGGTCGTCGCTGTCCAGGATGACCCAGTTCCGGCGGTAGGGTGTGTGCGCGTAGTCCTCGCGCAGGATGCGGGCGCAGATGGAGTGGAATGTGGAAATGTCCATGCCGCTCCGGGGGGCTTCAACCTCCGGTGTGTAGGGCATGGTGCTCAACAGGTCCAAGGCCCGTGAGCGCATTTCACCGGCAGCCTTGTTGGTAAAGGTAACGGCCAGGATGTCCGACTTGAGCACCTCGTGTTCCATCACCAGCCAGGCTATGCGGTGGGTCAGAACCCGGGTCTTGCCCGATCCCGGACCGGCCACAATCTGAGCGGGGCCGATGGGAAGCGAGACCGCCTGGGCCTGGGCTGGATTCAGGGTGGCCAGCAGGGGGTGGGATTCGTTGTAGTCCATATGGCATCTTCCTGTGAAGTGGGGGGCTGGTTAGAAACTGCCGATGATGTGTGATTGTTCCCGCAGCCTGTAGTTCCGCATGGCTACATTGTGCTGTTGGCGTATGAGGGCCTCAAGGCCAATGGGGGTGGCTTGGAGCGGGTACGTGTCGCTTGTGTCTGCCGTTGGGGTCAGTCCGCGGTAGACCGGGGGCCAGTCCGATGGTTTGGTGTGCTTGGTGATCCGCTTGACGTTTCCGCCATGTGGAGGCACCCAGAACAACTCCGTGTGCTCTGTATCCTGGCCTTGAGGATTGAGGCGGTGCCCCTCTGGCAGAACCCGAGCGACCACGCCCCCTTTCGGCCATACGCTGTGTTGGGTGGAGATGCTGAAAATCTGAACCTTTGAAGCGGCCATGCTGACACCTGTGGTGGGATGGGGTGCGGCAGACTGGAAGAGTCATGTGTGGCACACACCGCCACACTCCTCGAGATCGTCGTCGTCAAACAGGCTGGGTTGCATTTCGGCGAAGGCGAACACGTCCTCTAGGGGGATGAGGGAACGGTGCAGGTATTGAGGGTGCTCCCCCATGTGGCGAATGGCCCGGTCCACTTCAATCGCATCCTGCTTTTCCTCTTCGGGCAGGGACAGCCAGTAGGCAGAGGTATGGAATGGGCAGCCGATGCAGGCGGATTTTTGCGGTGAAAGCTCCGGCCAGTGTTCATGCAGGTAGTCAAGGCAGTCCTGGCGGTCCCAGTTGTTGTCCACAAGAGGGTAGACGTTTTCAATGTTGCTGTTTTTGTGGGTTTTCATCCGTTGCCATTCGTCTGCGGAAATGCCGATCAGCTGTCGGATCGGGTGTTTTTCCGAGATGGCCTGGACCCCCAGATCCTTGCGGATGGCCCGTTCAACGGGGACGATCTTCCAGGGCCCCGTACATTGACGCTGGCCCAGTCCCCGTTTCCCGCCAGGGTGTTTGAAGTGGGCGGGAATGTCCACAAAGGTCTTGGCGGTGCCTGTCCGGCGCCTGGACAGGTTGCCGCCTGAAAGGATGTCCTCCCGCAGGGTGGCGTGAGGGGATAGTTGTGTGATGGTGATGGGGGTTTTGCTGATGGCCCGAAGCTGATCCAGGTGCCTGTAGACCGCCGAGGGCTCCCAGCCGGTGTCCGCGAAAATGGCTAACCGTAGCGGTTGGTCAACGATGTGGCCGGTTTGCAGGGCCAGCAACAAAGCTGAAGACTGTACGCCGGCACCCAGGGACAGGTAAGTGGGGCGTTCTGCTGGCATGTTGTGGAGCGTGGCGGTCACCGTGATGGGTTTGTGATAGGGATTGTAGCGCATTCCACCTGAATATCGTTCGAGCGGCGGCTGGTGCAGGTGGTGGGGGATTGGGTTGTGGGGATTGCGTTCTGCCTTGTGTAGGCAGGGGTGTATCCCGTCCACCTGTACCTGCACCAAGCGGCCTTCTAGCGATCCTCGGCCCAGACACTCAACGTGAACCAGGTTGCGACAATGGCAAGAAGCACCGCGGCCACCAGTAGGCGATCAAGGAACAAATCCACGACACCCTCCCCTGGTACCATGTTCGCTTGGGAACGCTCTATGGTACCATACACGAAATGGGAACGGTCGCCGGGCGCACTGGGACCATGCCCCATTCCCGGCCAGGCAGCGAGGCAAATCCATGACAGTGTTGCGAATTCGCCAAGACTGGCAAAACCCCACTTCAAGCCTCTGTCGCAAAAGTGTGCGGGTCCGCAAGGTGGACCCCGACCTGTTGCGGTTGCTGGATTCCATGGTGGACACCATGCGTGAAGCCAAGGGCGTGGGGCTGGCCGCACCCCAGGTGGGACGCAACCTTTCGGCCCTGGTCATCGAATATGCCGATACCGACGAGGATCCGGATGCAACACCCCAGCTCATCAAAGTGGTGAACCCCAAAATCGTGCGGGCCCATGGCGAGGTTGAGGGGCGGGAAGGATGCCTGAGTGTCCCGGGTTTCCAGGCCGATGTGGTCCGGGCCGAACGCATTGAGGTCAAGTGCTTGGGCTTGGACGGCAAACCCAAGCGCATCAAGGCTTCCGGTTTCCTGGCCCGCATTCTGCAACACGAGATCGATCACCTGGCCGGTGTCTTGATGTTGTATCGTGCCCGGCGCTTGTACAGGATCCACCGGGATGCCAGCGGCCAGGACGTGGCCAGCCCCATAGGACACGGCCATCCTGCTCCCAGCGGTATGCCCGCATGATAGAATCGGGTGTACCCGCAAGTCCGCACAGTTCATGAACGGAAGCGCAGAGAGGTTTTATGCTGGCAAGCAGTATGCGTTTGGTTTGGGCGGCTCGCGCATTCGCATCATGGATCGCCAGGACGGCGATGTCATTGTGGCCCTGTTGCACCGCTCCGAGGGGGGAGGTCGGTTTTTGATGATTCCTTGCGACGAGCGTTACCCGGACATGGAACGCAGACTGTTGTCGCACAGCCCGGCACAGGCCAAGCGTGAAGCTCTGGAAATGCTTCGGGGTGCACACAGCATGGATGGGTTCCTGTCTCTCGGTGATGGTAGTGGCCGGGGTGGGAATCTTCACGAAGAGGATGCACAGGACCGGCACGGCTGGCGTACGGCCAGCATGTTCTAGTCTGTTTTCAAGTGCCTAGCTTGTCCATCCCCGACCCAAAGGTGGCCCCCTATGAATGCCGAAACATGGATTGACACCCTGCACGAGTACGAAAACCTGTGCAATGTAAGTCGTGAAAATGCCCCCAACTTTTCGTTTGCCTGCGGCATGGCCGTGGGGTTGGCCATGGGGTTGATGAGGCTGTACGAAACCTTGTCTGACGAAGGGCAGGACATGTGCCGTCAGACATTGCTGCAGTCCAGCAGTGAGAATGGCATGACCTTTGTGGACCGCAATGAAGGACTCCGCAATCTGCATTCTTCCGATTTGGTGGATGCCGACAGCATGATCCGGGTGTTGAAGTTGTACCTTTCAGCGTTGGTGATGCAGGTGTGGGAAAACCTGGAACCCACTGTCGGCGACGACGCCGATGGGGCCGGGAACGACGACACCGAAGTTGCCGATGCCGAGGTTGAAAGCCTGGAACAAGTCCCGCCGCCGGGGGACTTGGACATGGAGTCCCTGACCTTCCGGGGTGGTTTCATCTAGGAGATGGTTGCAGGCACCCCGCGGTGGACTCGAACCACCAACCTTGCGGTTAACAGCCGCACGCTCTGCCAATTGAGCTACCGAGGTTTACTGGGCAACAGTGTACCGGCCGGGGGCGGTGTTGCCAAAAGATCGTTGCGTCGTTGTGCATGGTAGGCTGGTGATGATCCGGAGCTGTAGCTCAATGGTAGAGCCGGGCGCTCATAACGCCACGGTTGCGGGTTCAAATCCTGCCAGCTCCACATGTCCGCCGTGGTGGTTTGGCTGGTGGTCCTGTCCCACCTCCACGCCTAACGCAAAAGCCCTCTGCGTTCCGCCTCGGTTTGCAGTTGCTTGCGGATGTTCGGCCAGTCGGACCTGTTCCATGTTTCGACATGGATGCCGTGTCTTTCCAAGGCCGCATTCCAAGCCATCTGCTGGGCTGTGAGGCGTGTGTCGTGGTCGCCCAGGCGCCGGAACAGCAACTCGTGTCCGCGTCGCAGCATCATGTCGGGAAACCCGTCTTTGTTCCCCTCTGCGGGCATGAGGGCCACATCCCACCCTTTCTTTCGGGCCTCTGCCTCCAGTATCTGTACAAAATGCTCGGCAGGTGGGATTTCCCCGCCCCTGCGCAAAGGCATTCGTTTACGCCGGGGCGGCAGGCGGCGCATCCTTGGCGGCGGGGGCGCTTCGGCGGGGGGATCGGGTTCCGTTGGGGGGGCGGCTTGGTCTGTGTTTGCGTCGGGGCTGGAGGGCCATTGGTGTTTCAACCTCATGACATTCTTCCGTAGCGTGTTCAAGGGTACGCCGTTGGGGCTCTTCGGGGCACTGGCTCCGTTCAAAGCGTGCTTGGAAGTCGCAAGCCTTGGCGGTTTGCCATTCACTTCCGTGTCCGTTTGGGTTGTGGACAAGGAAGTCGCCTTCCTGCGCGTAGCCTGAATGCTCATTCAAGCCACACTCCAGGTAAAAACCCAGCCCTACAGCATAACGCAAACACGGACACCACCTTTCCAGGAATCGCAAGTGTTTCAGATGAAGCTCAACAGCAAGTACACGGTAGGGGAGACGTTCGTATGTTTGAATGTCAATAGACAAACCTTCTGGGGGCATTGGGCTGGCTGAATTTGGCAGATGTCTGGTGGGATCCATCTTACACACTGGATGCCGCCCGGACCGCTTGGCGCCAGGCAAGGAATCGTTCTTGATGGTTGAATGGGGCACGGGTGGGCACACTTGACATGTCGGATGTTTCCAGCCGGGCGGAACTGGCGGTCCAGCGCTTGCGGACCGAACCCAGTACGCAGAGCACATTGGTGCACCTGGAGACCGTGCAGGGCACCGGAGCACAGTGGGGGGATGTGCCTTCTTGCCTGCACTCTTACACACAGCACCTGTTGCGGGCCCGCGGACGCTCCCGGCTGTATGTGCATCAGAGCAAGGCCATTACGCTCGCGCATGCCGGCCAGGATGTGCTCGTCACCACACCCACGGCCAGTGGCAAGTCTCTTTGCTATCAGATACCCATGCTGGATCGCCTGCTTCGGGATCCGCAGGCCACGGCCATCTACATAGCCCCTACCAAGGCGTTGGCGCGCGACCAGTGGGCCGAACTGCAACGCCAGGTGTCATTGTTGCCGGCCGATGCCCCGTTGCGTCCGCATCATGTGGTGGCCTATGACGGTGATGTGCCAATGAAGGAGCGTGGGGCCTTGCAGGCGGGCGCACGCCTGCTGGTGACCAATCCCGACATGATCCATTTCTCCATCCTGCCGCGGCATCGACAGGACTGGTGGGCGTTCCTCCCCTACTTGGCTTTCGTGGTGGTGGATGAAATCCACACATTCCGCGGTTTGTTCGGCAGTCATGTCGGCAATGTTTTCCGACGACTGAACCGCATTCATGCGACAGTGGGAAAGGGGAATGTGCAGTACATCGGCGCGTCCGCGACCTTGGCCAACGAAAGACAACTGGCGCGGCAGTTGTTCAACAGGGATGTGGCGGTCGTGAACGAATCGGGAGCTCCCACCGCCGACCGCTACATTGCATTCCTGAATCCCCCGCAGCAAAAAGGCGTTATGCGCACGCGGGTGATTGCGGGGTACGAGCAAATCTTCCGGGAGACGGGCTTGCAAAGCCTGCTGTTTTGCCGGACGCGCAATGTCATGGAGTGGGTGGTGGACGCCTTGCGCGAGAACGCCGTGGCCCACGGGTTGCACCCATCCCAGGCCCAGGTCCACATTCAGGGCTATCGGGGCGGGTACGGAGCTGCCGAACGACGGCAGGTTGAAGCCGATCTGCAGGCGGGCAAGTCCCGCACGGTAGCCACGACCAATGCGTTGGAGATGGGCATTGACGTGGGGTCCGTCGGCTGCGTGGTAAGCATGGGGTATCCAGGCACCGTGGCATCCACCTGGCAGCAGTGGGGACGGGCGGGACGGGCTTCCGACGGGCGGGACAACTCCGCCTTGGCTGTTTTCCTGGCCAGCCGGGATCCGTTGGATCAGTTTGTGGCGCAGAACCCGGGCTTCTTGTTGGACCGGGGCGTGGAGTCCGCACACATCAACCCAGAGCATCCGGTTCTGCTGACCAAGCATTTGCCCTGTGCCTTGTCCGAGGCCAGCGGCATGCATGTGGCCAAGCCCGATCACGCCACACCGGAACGCGGACGCCTGTTGTGGCGGGTGATGCAGAACCTAATCCAGGAAGGAAAGGTGGATGTCTCCGGTTCCGGCAGCAAAACCCGGTTCCATTTCGTGGGCAACCGCAAGGATCTCCGCTTCAGTCTGCGGGACATCGGAGGCACCACGCGCATCCTGCTGCGCGACGGCCAGGGCAAAACCGAGCAGCTGGGGACTGTGGAAAACCGCGAAGCCGACGCCGTGGTGCACAAGGACGCCGTGTACTTCCACCAAGGCAAACGCTACAGGGTGGTCAAGGTGGACCGCAAGAAGCGTGAAGTGTTCCTGGCACCGGATCGCAGCCGTACCTACACGGAGGCGGTCAAGCACAGTTCCGTTAGCGAACTGCAGGTCAAGGAGATGACCCGGTATCAGTTTGCCGAGGTGGCGCACGGCATGGTGGGCGTGAATTCACGGGTAATCGGATATCGCAAGTACGACCTGGCCCAGGAGACCACCACGCCCATCCCCATGGTGGAGTTGCCGGACAGCCAGCCTTCCATTTACGACACATCCGCCTACTGGCTGGACATTGAACCCAAGGTGTCGAAGTCGCTGACCGGGCTGGACCTTTGGCACCCGTCCCAAAGCATGGACGGGCTGGGCAACCTGTTGCTGCGCCTGGCACCCTTGCATCTCATGTGTGATCCGGGAGACCTGGGCGTGCACGTTGAAAACGGTGTGGCCGGCATCACACGGCACCGCATCTACATTCACGAAACCTTTAGCGATGGGCTGGGGCTCGGTGAAACCTTGTACCGGAAACACCTGGACCTGTTGCAACAGGCGTTGGAGGCCGTGGCCAATTGTGTTTGTTCGCGCGGTTGCCCCGCCTGTGTGGGACCGCAACCCTACTCACAGGATCCTGAAAACGCCCCCAACCGCAAGTCGCTGGCCGAATCCTTGCTGGACATGCTCTGCTACGCTCAGTGAAAGGGCATGGAGGCCCCCATGCAAGAACGGAAAGAGATCTCGCATGGGGGATGGCAACCCTCCCGCAACAGCTATTCGGGTTGCGGTTGCGGTGCGGTGACGTTGGCCACCGGTTGGATTTGCTCACCGGGGATGACCAGGGTTGGCGTGGTGCCTTCCGGTGTGATCAGCAGCTTTTCCGTGTTGGCCAAGGCATTCGCATTCTCGCGGGCGATGTGGAAATTCAACAGCCCGGGATTGGACGTGAACAGCAGTCCCAGGGCCGCTTCCACTGCGGTTGAAGCCCGTGCCTGTTCGGCGGCCGCCAAGGCGCGGACGGTCTGGACTTCCAGATCCAATTGGGCCTCCAGCAGGTCATTGGACTTCTGGGCTTCAATGACCGCACGGTTGGCCTCGACCCGGGCCAACTCGTTGGCGCGTTCGGCCTGAATGACCTTCTGCTGGGCGGCCAGCCGTTCCTCGTCCAGTTGCGCCAGGAGTACCTTCTGCCGGGTCTCTTCCTGGAGTCGGCTCTGTTCGACCCGAATCTGGCCTTCCTGCAGGGCCTGTTCGGCTGCCGCCTGGGCCTTGGCCCGCAGCTCGTCCTGGGCAGCCTTCTCCGTCTGCAGGCGGCTCTGGACAATTTCGTCGAGACGTGCCTGGGCTTCCGGTGCAATGGTTACTTCCGGCACAGCCACGTTGTCCACCGTTAGGCCGACATTTTGGGCCAGCTTGTTCAACTCCAGGTCAATGCAGGCCCGCAGGTCGTCCCGTGCCGTGCCGATGACCGCGTCGTCGAAGGTGCGGTCGCCCACACAGACCTTCATGGCCTGTTGCGCACGCTGTTCAATGTGGGCACGAGCTGCATCGTCATTGAGGTAGAGCGTGTTGTACTGGGCCCACAGGCTTTGTAGCAGGTCCGCATCGCCCAGGCGGGGCCGGAAAATGTCTCCCGCCGCCGCCAGTCCGATGCGCTGCTTGTCGCTGGTGATGATTTCAGGGTCGGCGATCAGGAACGGTACTGCAATTGAGGAAACCCGCTTCAGTTCCACGAAGAGACCGACATCGGAATAGACGCCGGGCCCCACCACGTCCACAATGCGGCCGCTGCTGAACTTGACGCCGACCTCCTGCTCCTTCACGCGCGCCAGCACGTAGTAGAAGCGTGAACTTCCAATCCAAGCGGCTACGAGCAGCAGGATCAGTACTGCTGCCGCAAGCGTGTTTCTGCGTGAGTTGTCCATGTGCCTTTCATCCTTGATGGTTGAGTGCCAAGAGTGCATGGGGCAATCGTTCCCCGCACTCTTGACAGCTTATCAGTTGGATCCGTCCTGTTGTACCACAGGAAAGGTGTGGCGAACTGCCACCGCACTCAATGCTGGCGTTTGGCAAGCTTGGCCGGTGGTTTGCAGCCGCCTCAAAACAACGGTTTCCCTTTGGTATGATGGGCGTTCCCCCTTCATTGCTACGGATACCAAATCCATATGAACAAGAAGAAGACCGTGATTGTCATCGCGCTGTTGCTGTTTGCGGTTGGCGGCGGTGTTGCCGCCTCGTTCCTGTTGATGCCTGTGGACAGCCCCACCGAACCCGTCACCGAAACGCCCATCGAACCCGTCGTCAGCCAGGCAGACGAAGAGCCTGTGATCATTCCGGGGGACGATGACGAAACCTTGCCGGAACTTCCCAGCGCACCCGAACCCGTCACCGAACCCACCAGTGAAACACAGGAGGTCCAGCCCGCCCCCGTACCGGCTTGGGGATACGGCATTCAGGCCCACATGCTGGGCGGAGGCGACAGGATTTCCTTTGCTGCGCAAAGCACCAAGGATCTTGGATTCAACTGGATCAAGCAACAGGTGCGGTGGGACGAGTTCGAACCCAATCCGGGAAACCGCGACTTTGAGGAACTGGATTGGATTCGGGCCGAGGCCGACAGGCTGGACTTGTCCATTCTGCTCAGTCTCATGGCCGCCCCCGACTGGGCGCGTGAAGAAGGTTTTGCGGAAGGCGTGGAAGGCCCACCCGCCGAACCCGACACCCTGGCATCCTTCGCTGCTGAGGTGGCGGAACGCTATTGCGGTTCATCCATCCGGGCCATGGAGATTTGGAACGAGCAGAACCTGCACTATGAGTGGGGGGATCTGCCCATTGAACCCGCGGCCTACATTCAGATGCTGTCCGTGGTATCGGGGGCCGTGCGGGAATCCTGTCCGTCCATGATGATCGTCAGCGGGGCCCTAACGCCTGCGGGCACTGCCGCACGTGCGGATGGGTTTGTCCTGGCCATTGACGACCTGGAATACCTGAAAGGCATGCTGGAGTTGGGTTTGCTGGACCATGTGGATGCGGTCGGGGCCCATCCCAGCGGTTACAATGTGCCGCCCACCGCCACATTGCAGGATTACTGCAATGTGATTCAGGAAACCGGCATGGACAATTTCGATGCCGGTTGTGCGACGGGCAACCCCCATCGTTCCTTCAGTTTCCGCAGCACCATGGAAAGCTACAGGGAAGCCGTAGCGGCTGTGGATCCCAGTGTTCTGATTTGGCCTACGGAATTTGGCTGGGCTGTTGCCGATCCTCCGGGGTACCCCAACTACGCCTATGCACTGGACAACTCCATGGAAGAACAGGCCCAATGGACTGTGCAAGCCTACGAGATGATGCGGGAGTGGGGCTGGGTGGCGGCCCCCATCCTGTGGAACCTCAACTATCGCATTGAGGGCGCAGGCACCGAACGCGAACAGTGGGGCATTTTGGATGCCGAGGGCATGCCCTTGGCCACCTTTACCCACTTGAGCGCAATGGAGAAGTAGCTCAAGGCTTGGAATGAAACCCAGACGGCGGCTGCTCTGCAGGGCGGCCGCCATGCCAGCAGGGATGATGGGTTTGGGCGAGGTGTGCATGTACACTGTGTAGGTGCACACGGGCCTCTAGCTCAACCAGGCAGAGCAACGGACTTTTAATCCGTGGGTTCTGGGTTCGATTCCCAGGGGGCCCACACTCTCAGTGGTGTGGGGTACAACACAACGGCCTTGTGTCGGCGGTGCCTGGCATTGCCGGTTTCATGTGCTATACTGCCAGGTGTCTCGCAAACAGAGACGCTCCGCAGGGTGGAGCAGCGGTAGCTCATCGGGCTCATAACCCGAAGGTCGCAGGTTCGATTCCTGCCCCTGCCATGCCAGAAACCACTGTGTGTGCCAGCACCCTTCGGGGTGCTGGTGTTTGTGCAGAAAACCGAACCCTCAAGTCAATCGGCAACCGGCTGGATCACAGCCGCAGCCAACCCATTCTCATCATCCATCCCCTCCAACAACAGGTCAACCACGTCGAAAGCTTCTTGCGCGCCCCAAGCCCAATAGTCAAAATCCACAGCGTGCATGCCCGGTTTTACTGCGAATGCGTGGATGTGCCTCTCCTCTCCATGGTTGACACTCTCAACCGTAATGTTGTAGCACTCATTGTTCATGTAAGCAGTGTAGGCTTTCACTTCATCCTGGAGGGTATCCCAGACGGCATCCCTGAACCGGTAGCGTGACCGGTGTGAGTTTGCGGCAGCCATGCTTTCCACTTGCTCACGGCTTAGGAGGAGTGCCCCGACTTCCTCAACCTTGCCTTCGCCTTCAGTTTCAAGGGGAGGCGGTTGGTTGTCTTCCCGGTTGCGCAAGTGCAACTCAATGCGGTCCTTTGTTTCCAGAAGCCATACAGGGTAAACCAAACCGCCTTCCTGTATGGTGTCTTGGCATGCTTGTGCAAGTTCGGTGGTGTTCAAAAGTTCGTCTCCCAAAACAAGAGGGGTTTCCCACCCTCCGGACTTGGGCCCTCCGACCTCTGTGGTGCTGTCCCTGTAGCCTTTGCGGATGGATATGTACGGCTTGGCCACAAACAGCGAAATGGGATCTGAGCCAGGACCGTCAGTCCTGGGGTTTTCCACTTCCGGATAGCGGCGGACCACAATCTTGGTATTGTCATCCGGTGTCTGGAACCCGACGACCTTGTTTTCCTTCAGCAATTGTTCATGCAATGGCAGCTGGTCGGCTAGCACCTCGCTGCTCTCAGTGTTGCGGGGCGTTCCATGCCAGGAATCTGCAACGTTGCGCTCGCGGTGTTCAGGCATCAGGTTTTCGGAAGGTGGCAGCAGCATTGCTGGAGACCTCACTGGGTTTCTTGTGCAGATTTTGAATCGTAACACACGCTGTCTCGGCTGTCTCGCAGTCTGCGATTGACTGCGCGGGGCCGGTGAATGCATTTATGGTAGAATCCGCCTGTTGGATTGAAACACCCTCGGACGCAACCCATGATACTGCAGTCGCCACCCGAAGCTCCAACTGA
>CAXXOQ010000066.1:0-4049 GCA_963664185.2 Caldilineaceae bacterium
CAGGGCCTGGTGCTTGGCGTCCCGGAAGGTGTGCTTGATGTCGTTCCGCGCCGGGGCGTAGGGAGGCAGGTACCACAGCTCGATGCCCTGATCTGCCAGTTCCGGCAGGACCTCCCGGATGGTCCGGCTGCGGTGCAGGGAAGCATTGGCCAGGACCACGACATGGCAGGTGCTGTCGTCCAGGGGCAGGGTCTGGCTGCGGTAGGTGAAGGAGGCGGCCCCACCAGACCAAGGGGTGCGCCGTGGGGGGTCTGGTGCAACGGCGGGCCGCCGGCACATTCACGCGCTGCCCCACCTGTTCGCCAACCCTGAATCCTGGCATCCGCCCTGCCCTTAGCGCGACTTTGTCAACGCCTTGGGCAGGGGGTGAGGAACCCTCAGCCCAGCTGTCCCCGCACACACCGGGGAAACCTGTAGCGCATAACAACGACGAACACTGGCTACAGGCAGGGCCATCGCCGTTTTCCCGAGAGTTCAGACCTGTGTTAGCATCTCACCACCACCGCAGGAAGGTGCCTAGTCCCCCATCCGGAGAAACGACATGTCAAATACCAATCAGGAGAAGATCACGGACCTCCAAAAGGAAGTAGACGCCAATTTCCAGGAATTCCAGAAAATGCTTCCCGAAGTGTTGCATAGGGAGGCCAATCGTTGGGCCTTGATGCGACACGGAGAGTGCTCAGGGTTTTACGATACCTTGCGTGATGCCGACACTGCCGGCAAAACGTTGTACGAAGACGGCCTGTTCTCCGTGCAACAGGTGCAGACCACTGTTGTAGATCTGGGATGGTTTTCCCATGCCATGCATTAGTGGCAGTTTTGATCCCAATGTCGGTGTTCTCCTGCAAGTTGGAGTTCTCACCGGTGGTGCTTTAGCGGAAGCCCAGCAGCATGCCCAGAGCACGGATAGCTCGGAAACCCAATTCACAGGTGCTGGTGCGAATGCCCTTGTGGATACAGGTGCATCCAAGACCTGCATTTCCCATCAGCTTGCAAAACAACCCAGTCTGTCGCCCCGGGGAAAAGTAGATGTACAGGGAGCGACCGGATCAAGGCCGGTTAATGCCTCCCACGTCGATCTGTTTCTCAGTGTCAGGGGTACAATCGGTCGTGATCGCAAACCTTGATGTATGTGAATTTGAGCCGGGTCAAGGTCCTTTTCAAGTGCTTGTCGGACGCGATGTTCTATGCCGAGGCGTACTCACGATGGATTTTTCCGGTCACTTTGCTTTTTCCATATAGATTTACGCAACGCTCCGGGACTATCCCCAGGGCGTTGACAAAGTACCCCACCCTGGACGTGCAGTTCCGGGAGGACGACTGCCGCATGCACAGGGGGCCATAATGTGTCTATGGTTCCCCAGTGAGAGGAAGGCCGCCATAAACCGCCGCCAGTTCCACAAGACCGAATGCCGGGAGGTGTCCCAGCAGGACCTCCTGGCCGCGCTGCGCGAGGTGCTGTTGGCTCCGCACGGCCGGGTGCGCAGTGAGAACCGCGAGCCCTTGAAGGCGAAGCGGGAAACCCGGCGGCGGCATGGACCGGAAGGACTGAATCCGGACGTCTGCGAACCTTGCGGATTTTGCTGCACAACTTCCTTTGCAAACGGGAAAACGGGGGACATGGGTGCGGTAGCACGTGAAGGGCGAGGACAAGGGGGAGTGGATAACTGGTCCTGTGAACGCCACGGCCGGGATCTGTGGTTCCTGGTGGACGGCAAAATCGCAGTTTGCGTACGGTTCCTGAATTCCCGGAAGGCGAATGCCGCCGGGATTCTGGCGGCGGATGATCCGGCGTCTCTGATACGCAGTTGTTGATTGGGAGGATCACCCTCCGCTCAGGGACGCATTGTCTGTGTCAAATGCTCCAAGTCGTTGACGTATTGGGACGTGGGCCGCACGCTGGGGGTTGACTGCGCCACGCGCTTCTCCGAACCTGCGGTCGGTGATTTACCGGCGTGGTCTGCGAAGTGGGCGGATCGTTGGGCTCAGGCCACTGAAATTGACATGGGGGTTGTCCTGGTCAGGACCAGCGTGATTTTTGAGGCCAAAAGATACAAGGGACGGAGACGGTTCGGTGGTCGCCACCGCCCCGGCAGGAACAGAACCAACTCCTGAAGCCAGGCTCCTGTCAGGGGCAGGTGCCTGGGGTAAGGAACCGTGATCGAAATGAACAGGAACAAGCCTACCCTGGACACCAGGCTAAAACACAGGCACCCGGACAAGAGTGCATTAAGCAGCAACAGCGCACATGGGCGGACCACTGGGACACCCGAACGCGCACGGCAGGCTCAGGCCAAGGTAGGGAATATAACCTGACGCCAAACCAGCGACACAAGAGCAGCCGCCTCCCCCCTGCCGGCGGTTCCGCGCGTGGTGTGCAGGTATGATCGGTTTTGACGTGATAACTCAGACAGTACCAACCAGGCAGGAGAAACACTGCTCATGACATCCCATATACGCCCCTGTCCCATTTGGGAGACCACTCCGCCCGTGCAGGACATCCCCGAAGTGGGTCACCCCTACACCTTGCCGCGCGCCGGCGGCCGCTTCTGGCTGATGCAAAGCGGTGCACCCCTGCTCCAGAGACTGACCGACAGGCAAAAGGCCAACCTGAGTTACTGGATCTACCACCACAACCTCCGGTATCGGTTGTTTGATGAATCACCGGGTTCGGGTGAAGTGCCAGTTGTCCTGGACCAGGATTGGGTGGATGCCCACCGTGACCGCACACCTCCGGCCTCGGAACGTATTTTGACGTACCTGCGCGAATTGATCCGCTGTGACGACGCTGGAGAAAATCCCATCTCTGACGCGGCGTTGCAGGATCTGCAACTTGCTGCTGGCGGGTGTCGCGACCACAACGACATGTTGGAGCTTCAGCGACACGCAGTGGAACAGGGCTGGACGGGGAGCCGTGATCAACACAGTTCGGGCACGTATCCGAACCGCATCAACCTTTCCGCACGCATCTACGTGGAAGAGCAGCTCGGCGTGGTCGGCCGAAGCCGACAGGGGTTTGTGGCCATGTGGCTTGATGAGAGCATGGACATGGTATACGAGGATGGGATTGCTCCTGCTCTCAAATCTGCTGGCTACAAGAGCCTTCGGATCGACCGCAAAGAGTACTTGGGCAACGTGACCGATGAGATTGTGGCCGAAATTCGCAAGTCGCGGTTCGTTGTGGCCGACTTCACTGCCAGCAAGAAATCAGGAGCTCGGGGTGGCGTCTACTATGAGGCGGGGTTCGCCCATGGTCTGGGACATTCCCGTAATCCTCACCTGTCGCAAGGACTCGTATGAACGACGTGCACTTTCGACACGAACCACTTCAACCACCTGATCTGGAAAACACCGGAGGAGCTGCGGGGAAAGCTCAAAAACCGCATTGAGGCCACCGTGGGACGCGCCCGCTCAATCCATCCACCGAGAGGAACGGCAGGACCGGCGGCGCGTTGAATGAGGACTCATAGCCCATGACGGTTGGCAG
Organism: Caldilineaceae bacterium; assembly: GCA_963664185.2. Lineage (GTDB taxonomy): Bacteria > Chloroflexota > Anaerolineae > Caldilineales > Caldilineaceae > Bin34. The sequence continues at coordinate 3,488 of CAXXOQ010000066.1, forward strand.
TGCAAAGAGATTCCTATACACCCTTGGCGGGTCTTCCAAATGCAGGGACGACTGTCCCTGATGGGCATCGCGAGAGTGACGCACACTCTTGCCGGCAATGGTCACCAGTTGGCCTTGGTCAGAGTAAAGGTCGACTGTACGACTGTACCCAGTCCAGAAAGCCGGCTTCAAACTGGACGGCATCCAGGCGCGCCAACACCGCCCTACGGTGTCATGAGAGGGCATCCCGTTCGGCAAGGGCAGAAAGGCCTGGAGCCAATCCTGGTTGGCTTGGCCAAAATCCTCAATGGCGACCCTGTTATCTGTCCCACAAATCGTCGCCAGCACACTGAGCACCAGCATCATCCAGTAATTCATGCCGCTTGGCCCAATCAATGCGGGGAACTTCCACTTGCTCCAGACATGTGACCAAAGGAGCGACATGGATGTCGGTCATGAGCTAAACTCCTGCAGCGAAAGTGGATCTCCTCATGAGTCCAGTTGAACGGAAGTGTCCCTAAATTAAAAATGCAATCGCCCTGCAGGAGTACGGATATGACCGGAGAGGCCCAAACGATATGAT
>CAXXOQ010000067.1:0-12662 GCA_963664185.2 Caldilineaceae bacterium
ACACGCCCGCCAGCACAGCACCGGGTCCATCCGGCAAGGTGTTGCCGACTTCTTTCAACAAGGCGGTTTCGATCCCGGCACTGCCCCGGCAGACGCGCACCGCCACTTGCGAGACTTCAACCAGGCAACCGGACCATGAAGCTGGACGCTCTGTTTCCCAGGACACACCACGCATGAGCAGGCGTTTCGGCCGTCCCTGGACGATGTGGACGTGATGCGGCAGTATCGTGGTCTTGTGTTGCATGTCCAGCACAAGCACATAGCCGACGGCCAGGTCCGCAGGGGAATCCCTTCATTCGGCCCTGTTCGCAAGTACACCGGCCTGTGTCGTTGGTGCAACCAACCCACGATCCAACGGGAGAATCGGAAGCAGGCTTGGCAATCCTCCATGCGTGGTGGCGTATTGGGCGGCCACTGCCAACCAATCGGATCTTCGCTATGCCATGGGCCCGCCCGCCCTGTGTACATGCGGGCAAACCGGGTACCGAACTGGACCACAGGGATGCCTTGTGCCTGGCCTCCCCTGGCATCTGATTTGAAGAGGTACCGACAGGCCCTTGCCCTGGACCAATCTCCAATGGCTGTGCAGGGAGTGCCACCTCAAAAAAACACGGCATGACCGGAAGTTGCTGCGAGGCGTGTTGTTTGCTCAGGAGCATGGATTTTGTTCAGGAACCGCTTCCTTTGCTCCAATACCTTGAGGAGTGTTGTGTATGACCATTTTACTGCTTTGCGTGGGAGTGGCAGCCCTTCTGATGGCTGTTTTCTGCCTAATTCTAGAAGAGTACTTCCACGCAGGTTTCCTGGGAATTGCGAGTGTTTTCATGTTAACCGGACCGCTTGTTCTGGCTCACTTCGAAACCAATCGGATTGAGCGGTTGGAGGCCAAGTGTCTTCGAGCTCCACGGGAAACGATATCCAGTGGTATGGGGAAGGGAAGCACCTTGCACCTGTACTACGGCACGGTATCGGAGAAACCCAGCTTGGTAGGCGGGGCAGGACATTCCACCCCTCTGTGGAATGATGTGGTTTTTGTGCAGATGGATGATCACACCACGTCTGATCTCATAGCGCAAGACGATGTCGCAGGTGGTGCGGGGGCTGGGAGGTCGCTTGCTGCCCGGTACCCGTGTGGGTTTTTGCGGATTCGATCAGTCACACACTCATTGGTGGCCCCAAACAGGACGCAAGGGGGATATCAAACCTCTATGGTGAGCCGGAGGGCCCGTACCCGTTTGTGTCCCTGGGTACTTGACATGCCCGTAAGAGGTATGGAGAAGGGTCTTGCCATGCCTGCATCGCACTGAAATCATCCCAACCCGGCCTGCCCGGGTTGGGGGTCATCATTCCATGCCACACTCGCTCCATGCCCAACAGCCGCATCCTCCGCCACTGCCAACGCTGCAAGCAGCCCATCCCAGAACAACGCTACACACAAACCAGCAAGGACAACCCACGTTTCTGTTCGGATTCCTGTTCCATACAGGCGTTCATGGAACGACATCGCAAGCAACAAGCCAAAGAGAGTCTGCTTGCCAATCCTGTTCAGAACACCCTGTTCACGTCATAGTCCGGGCCTCTCCACCAAACTGGTCCCCAACACCCTGAGACTGGAATTTCCCATCAACTTGACACGGCAGGGCCGGTCTGTAAAATCCATCCTGGACGGGCTGGGTTTTGTGGCATAGCTTGGCCTGTCCTCCCTATAGGAAACAACCCACATGCGCAACAAACGAAAGCCACCTCCAGACCTTCAAAACGTTCCCAGCTGCAGGCAGTGCGGAGCCTTGGGCACCCCTTTGTGTGCCACCTGTGCGTTGTTCGTCACGCACCACCAGCAAACATTCATACTGGTCCCGCACGTGCCCGTGGAACCTCCGGAAAGGTTGCCGCCGCCGGTGCCGAACCAGGACGTGCCGCATACGGAAAACTACATGCCTCCACCCTATGTGGAATCGACACCGCCGGATGTTTGGCACAATCAGCCGCCCCACGTACCGGTTGAACATCACCACCCGATAGTGACGTTTGACGCATTCCCCGCCAGTGTTCCGACATTCGACATGCCTCACATGCCCCACGATTCGTCATTTTGGACCTAGACTGGATGTGCCTCCAGTCGCAGTTCAGGGGGAGGGCCCGCGGGCTCCTCTCCTCAATACAAGGATTTGCTGACAATGGCCATTGAAACCACATACCGCAAGCGCAACTACGCCCTGGACAACCTGCGTCTCATCGCCGCCACACCGGCGGGTGCTTGCATCCTCACCGCCGAACTGCACTATGGGGAAGTCCACATACAAGGGGAAACCGGCGAGGATCTGTTGCGCACCCTACGGGTTTTGTTGGCCAACACGCCCGGCTGCAAAAAGAGCGTCAAGCCGCGCGGCTTGCACGATGAGCTGATCAGACTGCTCGAACAAGACACACTGACAGAGGAACTGGTGTCCCAGGGGGCTCCGGCTGTACCCGCACACCCTGGGCCCCGTACCCCCGAACAGCATAGGCCGAACGACTTGGCTCAGGCCTTGTTGGCCAGCACGGAATACGACTGACCTTGTTGGCCAGCCGCTGGTTCAGTCCAATGGATGAAACGTGAATCGAATGACGGGGATGGGGCGGTTGATGTCCGTGTCGCCAATAAAGTCAGCCAGACTGTCCCACAGGCCGCCCTCGGCTTCCAAGTCGGCCTCCGGCATCTGCGACAAAGGTTCCCAATAGGGTCGCTGGGTCAGGTGGATGGTCCCCCACCTTCTTGCCGCCGCTGCGCGGCAGTTTGTCATAGGCGTCGTGCACCAACTGATGCCTGTCGTAGGCATCCTGCCACCTTTTCATGGTACTGGCCTTCCAGCCTGCGCGTCGGGTGACGGTCTTGCGCCCCGCCAGCAAGACGCCGGTGGTCCAAGCAAAGGATATCAACATGGGATCGCACTTCCTTGTCTGGCGGGTGGGGTTGTGTCCATTCTGCCATAAGCTGCCCGGACATGCCCGCTGCCGCATCTGCCGCGGTAGCCGCTCTGCATCAACCATCCGGTGGGCTGCCTCCACCGACACCCCACGTAGGCAAGTAATGCCTTGGACTTCAAGGAACCCCGTTCCTTGCCTTGTTATCCGGACGCTGGTTTCACGAGGTGGGATTTCAGCAATCCTTCCCGCCCGGTTTCCGCCTACCATTCGTTGTGCCGCACCCCAACCTCGGATGGTGTGTCGAGTGCCCTCTCATCCGAGGCGTGATACGCATTGCCCCTGGCCAAGCTGACCATGTCGAAAAAACTGGGCCGCAATTTCAGGACCTCCACCACCACATCGCCACTCAACCGGCCCAGTTCCGCGCCATTGGGGGCAGTGGCGACCCACTCTGTGTACTTCAGGTTTCCGTCCGCGGCCAATTTGCGGGCTTGCACGCCGCCCCATTCGACACTGCCGCGCCCCGTAATGTCGAGAACAGCCTTTTCGACCATCCGCTGCATTACGGTGTGATAGACATTGACCACGGAGTTTTCACGCAACGGAATGGCGGTGCCTTCGTAATCACTCTCAGAGTCGGCCCCGCCGAACTGATCCACCAGGTGAATGCTGACGTTCAGGTGGTCGGGCCTGCCGGGTGTGGCCAGCAACACCCGCTGCTTGAACACATCCAGCGTAGGCACAAGTTCGGATTCCATCAAGTTCCGCATCATGTACTGGTAGGCAGCCATGTTCTTGCGGTACACATCCGAGCGGGGTTGCTCGCTGAACGTGGAACCGCAGTTCATGCAGGCAAACAGGTGATACCCTGTGATTTCAACGGACCCTTCCGGCTCAATCTGGCCGTCGGGACAGTCGGGACAGGCGCATTCCCCGTCGCACTCCACCTCCAGTACCTGGTCGTATACGGGCGATCCGGGCATGATGCCGCCGCAGACCTGGAAGCTGGGGCCCATCACAATGGCTCGCTCATGGGGCAAGTCTGCGGGTTTGTTGCCTTCGATGGTCAGCAGCCGCGGCAGAACGCCATCATTCTCTTCCATGTGCAGGTAACGGTACAGCCTTGTTCCTTCAACCAGCCTTGCGCTTGCATCGTTGGGTGTGGGGATGGCCGCGTTTTCAGAGTGCCAATCATTGCCTCTGTTGTCATGCTGACCCATCAGGTTCGCTTCAAGCTTTCCGAAGACATCGTCACCCTCCACATCGGAGCCGGTCCGGTAGACAGTGGGTGTACCGGTAGCCCCCACCTTCAATGTGCCGGAGTCGGCATCGGTGGCATCCTGATTGGGAGTGGGGACCACTTCACGCAGGGGCAGGGCATCCTTGTAGGTGTCCAACCCCAGCTCACTGCACACTTCCCGGTGCCGTCTTTCCAGTTTCAGCAGCTGTTCCTCTTCGGCAAAGGGTTCGTTGACCATCTCCATTGCATCCTGCAATGAGATCTCGTCACTGGCAATCTTGGCCCAATAGCTGTCCTGCTGTGCAGCCAGGTTGCGCACGGCACTCCGCAAGGTGGCGAGCAAGCCCATCGGGCCAAACTTGGCATCGGGATCGTAATCCCGGCGGGCCAGTTCCATCCCTTCGAATATGACCCGCACCATGATGTTCTGGTAGGCACGTTCATAAACCAGCGAGTTTTTCGATTCCATGTACACATCCAAGCCGCGGTACTTGAAGTGGTGTATCTGCTCTGTCGGATCACCGCGCAAGGATGAGAAGCACGTGGTCAGGGCGTTGGACACGATTCCCCGCCAATTGCGCTGCCTCTGTTCGAATTCCACCTGGGACTCGTCTTCATCCTTCTTCAGGGGACAAACCACAGCATCCTCACCAAAGAACGGGCCACCTTGGAAGTACTCTGCCGGATTGTCTTCCGCAACCTGGGCGGCCCGTTTCAGCACCTCGATTTTCGCTTCGGTAATTTCGCGGTGGTTGGAGAGTGAGTAGATCACCGAGCGGTACTTGTTGATGCTGCCTTCATGCTGTGCGGCCTTGCCGCGCAGCCGCATCAGTTCCGTGCGGACCTCTATCTCTTCCAGGATGAGGGGGTTGCCCGATGTGAGGGCTTTCATGGCTGCGAAACTGACAATCGTATCGGAGAGGTCTTCATCAATCACTTCCCCGTGCGCAACGTCCCCGGTTTCCAGGCGTTCCTGTGCCTTCTTTTTCACTTCAAGCGTTTGCCACAGGAATGCGTCGGTCGTTTTTTCCGTGCCATAGCGCAAAATCTCGATCTCGAAGACTTCGCCCCTCTCCTTGTACTTCTCGTAGATCAGGTTGCCCTGCCTCAGAATGCGTCCTTCCCTCTGTTCCACATCGCAAGGACGCCAAGGTGCGTCCAATTCATGAACGGCCACCAAACGGTGCTGGACATTCATGCCCAAGCCCATTTTCTTCGTGCTGCCGATCAGAACGCGCACATCGCCGTTGCGTACATCCTCAAACAGCTTTTCGCGCTGCATCTGGTTCTTCGCCTCATGGATGAAGGCGATCTGGCTGGCGTCCATCTTGCCGTTGGAACGCTCAATGAGGCGTTTCTTCAACTCGTGGTAGACATCGAAGTCGTTATCTTCCCTGAAACTCATCTGCAACAGTTCCAACCTGTCGGCAGCTTCGACATCGCCTTCGGCCGCGCTGCGCGTCAGGTAGGCGATCTCGTCCATGTGGTCGTTGTGGAGCGACTTGGGCGTGGACAAGTCGCAAAACACCAACTGGGTGCCCTTTTCCTCTTCCCACTCCCCGTGGATGCGCAGGATTTCCCCTACGGACGTCTCCACCTTGCTGTAGGGGTCGATCACATCCATGCCCTCGCCTCGGATGCGCACATCCAGGGAACTCAGTCGCGCATCGTTGAGGCAATTCAACAGGTTGTCTTCCTTGGGGTCCACATCGCCCGCCGTGATGGCCTCCATGCGCTGCAGGATGTCGTTGAACAGGCCGGCCATGATCTCCGAGCGCGGCAGGTCCACCAGGGTGGGTTTGCCGTTCTTGATGTTGGGGATGGGCCAGTCCATCCCGTAGTCGTCCTGGAACATCTCCTGCAGCATGTCGTTGGAGATGCTGTCCGTGACTGCGTGGTACAGGGTCTGCAAGCCCTTGAGGTTGGCGAAGTTCCTCAACCGGCGCTTGGACTTGTAGCTGGCCCCCGCGAAATCGATTTCCATCTCTTCGGAGATTTCGGCAAAGGTCCGGATGAAGTGATCGAAGTGTTGAACTCCCCGTTCCTTCAACCCTTCGGGGTACAAGTACCGCAACATGTGAAAGGCTTCGGCGACACTGTTGGCAATGGGTGTCCCTGTGAGGAAAGCGAGGCGCGAATGCGGATGGTGGTGCCGCATGGAACGGACTTTGATCAACAGGTCTATGGGCTTTGCCTGCGCCCTTCTTGGTGCCCATCCCCGACAATCGCGTCTCACGGGACTCGTAAGCCAAGTTCTTGAACTCGTGGGCCTCGTCGATGCAAAGGCTGTCGATACCCAGGTCTTCCCAGTACAACATGCCGTTCCACAAGGTCCTTTTCCATCACAACTCGTCCAGACGGGTTTGCAGACGCATCCTCTGCTTTTCCAGTTCCTTGACGGACCAACTGTTGAGTTCAAAACCCGCATCCCCATCCACGGAGTCGAGATTCCTTTGAATGGTATCCAGCTCAGCCAAGGCTTCCTCAACCACACGCTGTTCGGATGCGGGGTGGTTTTCGATGATTTTCAAGGCACCGTGACTAGCGATGATCAGATCCCATTCCTGTGTCACGATTTTGGCCAGGAATTCGCGCCGGTTGGCCAACCCGAATTCCCCCTGCGGCAATGTCAACACCTTGCCACCCGGATAGAGGTTCTGGTACTCGGACGCCCAACTGTCCACCAAGTAGCCCGGACACACCACCATGGCCGTGTGGATCAGCCCCCATGCGTTTCTGCTCGTGCAGCCCGGCGATGGCCTCGGCAGTCTTGCCGCTCCCCACCGGATGGTTGAGCATGGTGGAGGGTGACACAATCATCCGGAATGCCCCATTCCGCTGGTGCCGCCGCAAGGTCAACTTGCCCGTGGCTTGTCCCGGAAGCGCAAGAATGAACCGTCGTACTGCCGCAGCACATGCGAATTGAGGGATTCGTTGTAGACATCCTCCAACTCCTGGGTGCGGTCCACATCGGTCCAAACCCAATCCAGAAACTTCTGTTTCATCAGGTCCCGCTTTCAGGTTGGCCTGGAATGTCGCCATTGTGATCGCGCACATAGCGGTCGCCATCCTTGTACCGCAACTCAATGGGCCGGGAATTGACCGCCGCCGCCAGGGTCTTCAAGGCGTTGAACCGGCGGGTGCCGTGCAATTCCGTCATGGCCATGGATTGGAGATGGGGCGTCAACTTCCAATCCTGTTCGGAACGCGGCAAGATCTTGAAGTTGACATTGGTTCCAACCCGCAAGCCCTTGATCTTGATCCCGGTTCAGTTCGTAGAAGAAAGTCTCGAAGTGGCGAACAGGCACCCAGGCCGACCCCAGATGGACATGGATGTTCTCCGCCTTGACCTCGGTAGGCAACACCTTTTCCAGGGCCTGGACATTCGGCTCGTACTGCGCATTGATCTCGGCATGCTGCCGGGCCGCGTCCAACTTGGCACGCACGTTGCCCGACAGGTAATCCTCGTGCCAAACGACATCTTCGGGATTTTCCGGATCGACAAAGGCCAGGTTGGCACCCAGCCAATAGGACACCACTTCCGCTTTTGGGCCGATCCAGCTGCTCGGCACAGAAGTCCGCATCCAACCGCCCCCAGTTCGGCCCAGGACAAGATAGCTGCCTCTTCCGGATCCCCTGGTCGTTCCGGGATCGCGGTTTCGTAGTACACACGCTGCTGCAGGATGGTGGCCCGTTCCCCGCTGGCCTCGGTAACCCCGTGTACATCCTTGTAGAGGTTGAAAACCAAGTGGGCATCCGGTTCGTCGCGCATCAGCTGCCGGTGCAGCCCTGGAGGCAAAAGACGACCTCTCCCTTCGAATTCCGGCAATACTCCCTCCAAAAACCAACTCAGGGTGTTGTTCAGATCTCCCCGCATGTCGGCCAACTCAGCATCGGTCTTTTCGTAGGACCACTCGCCCTCCAGCAATGCCCGCAGCTTGTCGCGGAGCTCCAACAGCCCCAACAGGCGTGCCTTGCGGATGTTCGACACCTTGACTTCGGACACCTGCAGTTGCGAGTTGTCCTGCAGGGCCAACTTGTAGATGCGCTTCTCCCCCAGGTCGTCCACGTGCGTCCACAAACCGCCCACATGCAACAGATGCCCCGGGGGGTCCAGCTCTTCAATGGAAGGCAAGCCCTCGTCCACGGGAATGTACTTGCGGGAATCCTGCGGCTCGTACAGGCCTGGTTTCATCTGCGGGATCAGCGCATTCCACAAAATCTGCCCCATGCCCACCTGATCGTCCACTTCGATGGATGCATCGCGGACCGTGTAGGACGCGCCCGGCCTGCATGCGACCGGCCATGGACTCCTCACCCAGGATCAAATGCGGTCGGTCGCGGTAGAACCGGTTGACATTGGCGGACTCTTCCGGTTGCTCCCGGTCGGGGAACACCTTGTCCGCATACAGCCAGTCGGGATCCACCGGGTCGGGGTCTTCATGGTCCAGGCGACGTCGGAATACCAGCACGTCCGTTACCACCGATGTGTTGGCGTTGCGCTGAAACGCAGTGTCCGGCAGGCGGGCCGCCCCCACCAAATCGCACAGTTCCCTGCACCTTGATGCGCGCCCCTGTGTTCAGTGTGTCCATGAAGTACCTGGACACGACAAAGGCCGCCATGCCTCCGGGGTTTCAAGGCCCGGACCGCCTTGATGATGAAGAAGTTGTGAATGGTGTAGAGACTTGCGTCGCTGTGCCGGGGATCATGCAACCCGGTAGTTGCCGAACGGCGGGTTGCCGACGATCAAATCGTATTCCGACGACCCCGCTCCGGCCGGGAATGTCTGAAAGCCCTTCACATGAACATCGGCATCGGGATACAGGTACCCCAGGATGCCCCCGGTGACCGGGTCCATTTCCACGGCCGTCACCTGTTGGTCCGGGGTGGGCCTGCGCCAATGAAGTGGCCGACTCCGGCCCCCGGCTCCAACACCCGCCCCCGGCCATCGTAGCCAGCCTCTTTCAAGGCACTGTACACGGCCCGGATAATGGGCAGGGAAGTGTAGTGGGCGTTGAGGGTGGAGGCCCGCATGGCCTTGAATTCGTCTTCCGTGACCAGCTCCTTCAGGCGGGCATGCTCCGCGGCCCAATCCGCACGGTCTTCCTGGAAAATGACGGGAATGCCGCCCCAGCCGATGTACCGGCTCAGGACTTCCTGTTCCGCAGGAGTTGCATCCCGGTCGTCAGCCTGCAACTCCTTGAGTGTGGCAATGGCTTCCAGGTTGGCGCGCGCCCGCGTTTTGGCTCCGCGCAACTCACCGGCTACCCGATCCTCGGCAAACCGATAGTTGCGGGACACCTCTGACGGAGTCGGAACATCGTCGGGCGGTGCAATGCCGCTGTCCCACGGCCGGCTCCGACACACCGCTGCCTACTCGGCCATCATCTGCGACAGGTTCCGCTTTTCCCACTTCCAACTCGTCCTGTACCTGCTTCAATTCCTGTTCCGCGTACATTTGCGCTTCCCGCAGATGCGGTTCCCTCGTCGGTCCCCTTGGCCGCCTTCCACAATTCGGTCAGATTCTTCACCTCGTCCTCCTGGTACATGAGGGAGGTTTCCAGCAGGTCCACCCGCACCGTCGACGCCTCCCACGTCGGGCCGCCGCTCTGGGTCGTACGGTTCGGGCGGATCGGGAAACTCCTGTTCCCACACTTCCTTCAGAGCTTCCCAGAAGGGCATCATCAGCAATTCCTGTGCGCCCGGCGGCAGAGCTTTCGCGCCCCTCTTCGCCCACAAGGCTGCCTGTGTCTGCTGGGCCCCTCTTGCTATCGGTTTCAAGGTGTCCAGCAGATCCAGCATTTCCTGGTCCTGTTTCAGTGCCAGATGCTCGGCCAGATCGCGGTCGGCTTCCATCGCTTCGTCCGCCATCTGCGACAAGCGGTGGTTCGCTGGCCACACTTGCAGAATCAGGTTCAGAGAAGGATTGAATGCGTCTTGAAAGTTCGTCGGCATAATCGGGCAGGCCCTCCATGGCCGCATAGACAGCCGACAGAAGATCGGCGGATTGCGCAAGTTGCTCGTAGAGTGTATCGATCCCCCCGGCCCGCTGGATTGCCTCATCAAGCCACAACCCCCAATCCTCGGCATCCCGGAAGCGAGGGGGGGCCTCCAGTCCATCCGGCCCGCTCCAAAGCTGGAAACTGCGCACATCGGGAGGCGTTGCAAACAAGGCGCCGCCTCCGGGGCTTTCCAGCAGGTCGGAGGTGTCGTAAAAATCCATGGGCAACAACCGCAGGATGTCCGAAAAGTCTCCCGGCCCTGTCCCCAACCAGATTGAATCGGGGATACTGGCGCCGAGCCTGGTTCAACCCGCTGGCGCAGACCCGCGGGTGCGGTGCAATTCAGTTCCAATTCCGCAAACCGTTCAATGTTCGCTGAACTGGAACTGGCATCGGCATGCATGACCAAGGTGCCGGGGCGTCCATTCCGAGCCCGGGTGGCGTAGATGCGGTGGCTCATGGTTACTGTACCTCCATTCCAGGACTGTCACTCATTCCGTTCGAGCGGCAATACTTCATCTGGAAACCTTTCATGATGCCACAACGTCTTGAAGATCACACCCATGCTTTCCAGCCCAGAGTACCGTTCCCGGTTGTTGATCAACTCGTCTTTGGGCATCCTGCCCATCAATACGGGCTGGCTGATGCTGATCACTGCCCGCTTCGGCTTTCCCGTTTCTTCGTCATGCACCCATCCCAGCTGAATGAGCACGTGCAGGGCTTCATGCACAAGTGAAGGGACTGCGGACGGGTCCACACCGGCATCGGCCTGCATGATGAGTTGCAAACGATTTAGGGCATGTGTGGGGCCTGCGGCATGGAATGTGGTCATGCCGGGGTGATCACTCATAAAAGCCCGGAACAGGGTCATGGCCGCATCGCCATGGCGGACCTCTCCCACAATCAAATAATGCGGGTTCATTCTCAGGGCGTCGTCAACACAGTGGGCCACCGTGAGGCTTTTGAGGGTGCTGTTGCCCTGCGGCACGATACGCGCCTCCAAGGTCTGCACCTGTGGCTGGGGCAGCCACAATTCCGCCGGATCCTCAATGGTGATGATCCGCGTATCGTCTTCAAGCGCATGGGCCAGGCAGGAGAGGAACGTGGTTTTCCCGATTCCCGTACCGCCGCAGATCACGACATTGTGCATCTGGTGGACCCAGTCCATGCACCGGTCCAGGACAAAGTCCGGTGCCATTTTCCAACCGCGGACGCGTTCGGGTGTCACTTGTTCCGCTTCGTAGAAACGGAGGGACAGGGACGGATACTGCATGCCTGCCGTCACTGTCCGGTGATGCGCCTTGATGCGTGCCAGGGGGCGTCGCCCGATAAAGCGTCCGTCCGGCGCAAACAGCTCGCCGGAAATCTTGGCGTCCACGCTCACGTCGGCTTCCGTCAAGGCTTTGCCGGTTTCCCGGAGCAAACCGCCGTTGATGGCCTGGTCGATGGCGGAGTGGTTCCAGTCCCCCTCAACCTCCTGGAACTTCCGGTCCCCTTTGTAGCGGACCCACATGCGTCCGTCGGCGTGGAATGCCAAGTCGGACAAATCCGTGCGGGCAGGCGGGATGTGTTCGGCCAGGACACCGAATCCGCGCGCCCTGTTCACCAACACGTTGATGTCATGTTCGAACGCGCCCTCGTCGTAGATAATCTGACGGGAACGCCACTCCACCTCCAGCATCTCCGTCAGTATACCCTTGAACTCCAACAAGGGATGCTGCCGTTCCAGCTGCATCAGGTCATGCGTCCTGTGCACAGTGTTAATCGCCTCGTGTCGGGCGTCCAGCTCCTGAACGTTATCCGTAAGCATACCGAGCACCTTCCTTGTTGGGTTCCTTGCCGTTCAACAAATTGTCAAGCCACACGCCGGGTTCACTTGCAGGATTGCACCGCAACACCCTTTGGATATTGTTCAGCCAGGCATCCACCGGCATGGGAGCGTCCGATACCGTCACCTGCCAGTCGGCACCGTCCGGACCAAATGCCTGCAACAGGGTTTTGGCCACATCCGCATGCAATTCGGCCGTCTTCATGGTGGCGGGCAACAAGGCGTGCAACGCGACCTGTCCAAGTTGCCGACCTTCCACAGGCAAGATGCCTGCCCACTGCTGGCTCACACTTTCGACTTGCCCCGGACTCACTGACTTGATGACAAGTTTGGTCAAACCGGACAGGCGTTGCAAGCTCCGCCGCTCCTGGACGCTTCCCACATTATACGCTTTTCGTTCAACATGGGGCAGGGCTTCCACTGCCCCCCTCAGCATGCGTTCATGTGTTGGGGTGGCCGGTATCAAAGTGACAGTTTCAGATCCATTCCCCTTTACCCGTTCACTCTCCGTTACTCGGATCACTGCCCGTTCGGCAGGGGTATTCTGTCGCATCCACAGCCATTCCCGCAGCAAATGCGACCAATGGGGTTGTGGCGAACCGCGCTGGGCCCCCATGCGCCAACCCCAGAGGGTGCGTCCCTTGTCCCGCGGGCGCAAGGCGGAGTCAACACAGAAACGCACAC
>CAXXOQ010000068.1:0-16114 GCA_963664185.2 Caldilineaceae bacterium
CTCGGCCCCTGAGCGGGGCACATCAGGCCAAATGGCCCGCAGAATGCCCGCTATGGCATCATACTCTTTGTCCGTACCACGCGACTCTTCAATCTGAAACATAGAGACCCTCTTGCATGCATACTTGGATCCGGAATGACAGAGGCACCGGCACAGCGCGCGGCGTCGGCCACCTCATTGACTCATGCACAGGATATTCTGCCAGTACACGGCTGTGTACCAGAGCAGACAAGCCCCTTGCGGAGGCAGGACGATAGGCATGCCCCCCAAGGAACCGGCAGCCGCTGCGGGCAGGCGGCCGGACCGCGAATTTATCCGGCTGGATCAATTTCTCAAGGTCCAGCAACTGGTACCTTCGGGCGGTGCCGCCAAATGGGTCATTCGTGACCGGCAGGTCAAGGTGAACGGCCGGATCGAGGAACGACGGGGCCGCAAGCTCTATCACGGTGACCACGTGGAGTACGATGCGCAAGTCTGGCCGGTCGAGTTTGCCGCGGATTGATGGGCCCGTGTCAACCTGACATGGGCGTCAGGACCACCTGATCCGCCAGCACCGCCTTGGTCTCCTCGCTGACGGCAATGCCGTCCGACTCCAGGACGGGAATCAGGGCCGCGACGGCCGTCTGGACCATGTCGTCGTCCGGAGGGCGGGTGGTGGCCTTTTGCAGCAGCAGACCCGGCAGGATAAAGAACCGCAGCCAGGGATTGTCCTTGTGATTGGCACTGAAACGGATCAGTTCGTAGGCAATGCCGGCCACAAAAGGCAACAGGAGCAGCCGTGAAACCAGGCGCAGGAGCAATGCCAGCCACACCGGTTCCACCCCGGCAAAGGACAAGGGAAAAAACAGGATGATGCTGATGATCACGACAAACAGGATGAAGCTGGTGCCACACCGCACATGCTGTACGCTGTACCTCTGTACATCCTGCACACTCAGATCGGAACCGGCCTCAAAGGCATTGATGGCCTTGTGCTCGGCGCCATGGAAACCGAACATGCGCCGGATATCCTTCATGAAACTGATCAGAATGAAGTAGAGCGTGAACAGCAGGATGCGCACGGCGCCCTCAATCGTGGCATCCAGATAGGGGTTCTCGCCCAGGAAGCCGACAATCCAGCGGCTGGCCAGCGTGGGTAGCAGAAAGAACAGGCCAATCCCCAGCAGGAAACTGAAACCTACCGTGGTCCAGGCCAGGGGGCCCTGAAAGCGGATTTCGGTATCCTCGTCTGCGGCCGGACTGCTGGCAACGCCCGGGGGGGCCTCGGCCGCCTTCTTGCGGTTTTCCTCCTCGGCGATGTCCTGGGCCGCAATGTCGGCACTCCAGATAATGGCCCGGATGCCCAGGCCCAGGGCTTCCCAAAGAAGACCCAGGCCGCGGATGAAGGGCCACTTGCCCAGGCGGCTGGTATAGATCCAGGCTGTCAGGGGCTCATGATGCAGCCGGATTTCCCCGGAGGCTGTCCTCACAGCCACGGCGAACGTGTTGGCCCCGCGCATCATGACTCCTTCCAGAATGGCTTGGCCGCCATAAAAACGTTGACTCACAAAGAACCTCACAGAAAAAACAGGGGCAACCTGATGCCCAAATTTGACGGTGTCTCACTCCGGTGCTATCCATGCCGGCCCGGAATGGGAGTGATATACTTGCCCCATGATCACGGCCAAGGGTACGGTGTCCACCGTCACGTATTATAACCGAGAAAACGGGTTCACTGTGGCCCGTCTGGCGGTGGAATCCATCGAGGGCCTGCCCAAACCGCGCCAGGGGCTTCTCACGATTGTGGGCGAAATGCCGGAAATTGCGGTCGGCAATCCCCTGAAAGTGACCGGTGAAATTGTCCATCATGAGACCTACGGCGCGCAGCTGCGGGTCCAGCACATCGATTTCGAATTGCCTGCCACCAAGACGGGCGTGGCCCGTTTTCTGGGCAGCGGCCTGATCCGGGGCATTGGCAAGGAAACAGCCCGCAAGATTGTGAAGGCCTGGGGAACAGAAGCCCTGGAAATCCTGGATGACCATCCGGAGCGCCTGGCGGAAATACCGGGGCTCGGGCCATCCCGGATCAAGACCATCACGACCTCGTGGCAGGAGCAACGGGCCCTGCGCAGCCTGATGTTCTATCTGCAGGAACTGGGAGCCAGTCCCGGACTGGCCCGCCGCATTCACGAGGAAATGGGACATGAATCGATAGCCCGGCTCAAGGCCAACCCCTATCTGCTGTGCAAGATGGAAGGGATTGGCTTCAAGCGGGCGGATGCACTCGCCGCGCAAGCCGGGATTCAGGATGATATGTTTGAAAGGGTGGAAGCGGCCATCCTGCACGTGATGCAGCAGTCACTGAATGAGGGGCATTCCTACCTGCCGGGCACTGAGGTGCTGGCACGCGTGGGCGATCTGACCCAGGTGGCCGAGGAGCGCATCTGGGAACACCTGCACAAGATGCTGAGTGTCGAAACCGTCGTGGCCACCATGGCCCCGGGCCAGGAGCGGTTTGCCCAGCCGTGGGCCGTAACCCAGGTGTACGCGCCGGCCCCACCGTCTGGGGCCGGGACAGATGCGCCGCCCCCTGTGCCGCCTGCAGCCAGCCCGGCATACCCGCCAGACCAGCCGGATCTGGCGCAACTGGCTGTCTACCTGCCATGGGTGTTTCAGTGTGAATCAGGCTTGGCCCAAAAGCTCCGGGATCTGCTGGCCCGCACCACCGCGCTGTCGCAGCGGGCCCGGACCTGGGCCTGGAACGATTTCTTTCGCGCAGCCGAGACCGACATGCCCCTGAGTGCGCAGCAGCGTGAGGCGGTGCAGGCGGTCATGCGCTATCCCTTCGCAGTGCTGACCGGCGGGCCGGGTACAGGCAAGACGACCACGATCCGGACCATCATCGCGCTATGTGAGAAAGAGAATCTGCAGGTGAATTTGGCTGCCCCGACCGGGAGGGCCGCCAAGCGTATGCAGGAAGCCACGGACATGCCGGCCAGTACCATTCACCGGCTGCTGGAAGTCACGGTACAGGCGGGCATGGAATTCGGGCGCGATGACCAAACTCCCCTGGAAGGCGACCTGCTCATTGTGGATGAAGCGTCCATGCTGGATGTACACATTGCCTACTTCCTGAGCAAGGCAATTCCTGCGCACATGCATGTGCTGCTGGTAGGGGATGTGGATCAGTTGCCCAGCGTGGGCGCGGGCAATGTACTCCGGGACATCATTCGCGTGATAGAGGAGCGCCCCCCGGATCAGTCTGCCCCGCCCGGCCTCCGCCCGATTGTGCGCCTGGATATGATCTTCCGGCAAGGGGCCGACAGTGCCATCGTGGCGAATGCCCACCGTATCCGCCGGGGCGAAGAGCCGCTCATTGCCAACCGCAAGTTCCGGGATTTCTATTTCATGGCCCACGACGATCCCCAGCAGGCCCATGACACGATCCGATCCCTGCTGGCCGAGCGGCTGCCCAAGCACTTTGGCCTGCAGGTCCAGGACATCATGGTGCTGTGCCCCATGCGCCGGGGTGTGGTAGGGGTTGAGCACCTGAACGAGTCCCTGCAGGCCATCCTGAACCCGCCGGGACCGGATGAACGCCAGCTGCAGCGGGGCGGGATGATCCTGCGGCAGGGCGATGTGGTCATGCAGATCCGCAACGATTACCAGAAGATGGTCTTCAATGGAGATATGGGCATCCTGATCGATGTGGACCCGCAGAGCAAGGGCGCCCGGATCCGGTTCGATGACGTAACGCACGACTACGAACAGGCCGATCTGCGCAACATCACCCTGGCCTACGCGATCACCGTGCACAAGAGCCAGGGCAGCGAATATCCGGCGGTGGTCATTCCCCTGATGAAGACGCACAGCATCATGCTTCAGCGGAACCTGTTGTATACTGCCTTGACCCGCGCCAAGCAGCTGGTCGTCATCGTGGGCGAACGTGCCGCCCTCCGGCAGGCCGTCCGCAATGCGCGGGTGTCGGAGCGTTACTCCGCCCTTTACGAGACCGTGACGGCATTGCTGGAGCGTGCGGCCGCGCCGGATCGAAGATACCAGAAAACTTTGGCCGGACCAGGCTGAACCACTTGCCCACGGCATTCACAGAAAGGTCAGATCATGCGTGAATCTTCTCTTCCCATTGCCCTGCAGCTCTATACGGTGCGTGCCATGGAGGCGCCGGAAGAGGAGGTGCTGGCCCAGGTCGCCCAGGCGGGATATTCCTATGTCGAGACGGTGCATCCGGCGGATCGGGCCGCCGCGGAATGGAAGCAGGCCCTGGACCGCCACGGCCTGTCGGTGATCTCGGGGCACGTCCCCACGGAAGCGTTTGCGGCCGACCGGGACGGTACCATCCAGTTCTATGCCGATTTGGGCACCAGGATCATTGCCATTCCCGTGCCTGATCGCAAGCTGTGGGCCGGTGAAGCCAGTGCCAGCGACTGGCAGGCATTCGGAGCGAGACTGAACACGTTGGGGGAGGCCTGCCGTGCGGCAGGCCTGTATCTGCTGTACCACAATCACTGGCAGGAAATGGTGGCCTACGACGGCAAGCTGGCCATCCATCTGTTGCTGGATGAGACAGATCCGGAAAATGTGGGCTTTGAGCCCGATTTCGCCTGGATTGTCAAGGGCGGTGCCGATCCCATGGCCCTGCTCCAGAAGTACCAGGGCCGCTGTCCCTGTGTCCATATGAAGGACCTGGCCCCGCCGGGCACCAACGAGGATCAGATGGGCTTGGCCGATGTGGGCCATGGCGAACTGGATTGGAATCGCATCCTGCCGGCGGCACGTGAGGCGGGGGCGCAGTGGTACATTGTCGAACATGACATGCCCAAGTCCCATGTGGACAGCATTACCCGCAGCTACAACTTCATCGCTGCCAATCTCAAGGGGTAGCGGGGAGGCGCCGGGAAAGTCATGCAGGGCGCAGCGGCCTTTGCGGGCCTCGTGCAGGACCCACGGGGTCAGCCCGTGGAAGTCCGGCGGGTCGGGGCCAACGAATTCTATGTCGTACGCGAAGACGACTTCGACTGGCACATTGAAGCGGCCAAGGTGGATGCCGCGGTGTGGCAGTATATGAAGGCCCAGTTTTCCCGCTTGAAGGGGGATATTCTGCCCCAGGCCCTGGAAGCCATGGGCCAGGGCGATCCCTTTACCCTGGCCGCCATCGAGTCCGCCATTGACAACATGGACAAGGTGGAGGCGGTGCAGCTACCGCCGGAACAAAAGGATATGCTGGCCCTGGTGGGCTTTCACATCGTGATCGACTACCACGGTGACATCCTGGAAGTCGCCATGCCGGAGCAGGGCATCGATCCGGACGCCGACGATCTGTATTGAAACCGGCTGGTCAGGCCGCGTGCCAGTTTTGGCGCAGGATGCGGGCCTGGGTAATCAGGCTGGCCTGATCGATCCGCCCGGCACTCACCAGGGAACTGCCAATGCCCACCGCGACGGCCCCGGCCTGGCGAAAGGCACCGATGTTGCTGGCATCCACGCCACCCGTCGGAATAAATTCCAGGTCATGCAGGGGGGCCCGCAAGGCCTTGAGGTAACCGGTTCCCGGACACGGAAACAGCTTGACCATGCGGCATCCCAATGCGGCGGCCTGCTGGGCTTCCGTAGCTGTGAAAATGCCCGGCAGCATCAGCGTCTCGTGCTGCCGGGCCAGTGCCACGCTGGCGGGATCCAGATTGGGGGCCACCAGGAACTGGGCGCCGGCGTCCAGGGCCGACTGGGCCTGGGAGACCGTGCGCACGGTGCCGGCCCCAATGACCATGTTCGCCCCAAACCGGGTACGCAGCGCGGCGATGGCGGCCAGGGCATCGGGGGTGTTCATGGTGATTTCCAGCAAGCGGAGCGGAGCGGCCAGCATGGCATCCGCAATGACCGTGATTTCCTCCAGGGCGAAGCCGCCGCGGACAATGACCACTATCCCTTCCGTCCGGATGCACTGTTGCATGTCTTCCATGGCATTTCCCGTCATGGTTGGTTTTGGGCTCAGCTGATCTGAATGCCCGGCTCGGATATGGCATGGCCGATGGCCCAGTGGGCCACGCCGTGGGCCTGGCAGTGGGACCGGAACGCATCGGTCCGGTTATCCGGTACGGCCAACAGCAAGCCCCCACTGGTTTCGGCTTCCCACATGGCTTTCACCAAATCGGGATGGGCCGAGGTATGGACTTTGACATGGGATCCGAAGTGGGCCTGGTTGGCCGCCCCTGCCCGTGTCGCCACGCCTTTCTTGACATAATCGCGCACATGGGGAAGCAGGGGAATGTGGCCGGATTCGATGTGCAGACCCACAGACGGGTGATGCTCCTGGCTGCGCAGCAATTCCGCCGCATGACCGAGCAGACCGAATCCTGTCACATCGGTACCTGCGTGCACCCCATGCTTCCGGGCGGCCGCGGCCACCCCCTGATTCAGGGTCAACATGGAATGGATGGCAGCCTCCAGATCACCGGGGTCGACGAGGGTATGATGGTCCACAATGCTGGCGGTTGTGATGATGCCCGTGCCCAGGGGCTTGCTGAGGAACAGCTGATCCCCTGCCCTGGGGGCCACCTTGACCACCATCTGGTCCGGTGCCACACGCCCAGTTACCGAGAGTCCATAGAACAACTCGGGATTCGTGACCGTGTGTCCCCCTGCGACCTGGGCTCCCGCTTCCTTGACTTTGGCGGCCCCGCCTTCCAGAATTCGGGCCAGCGTCGCCATGGTTACGCTTTCCGGAATGCCCGCTACATTCAGGGCAAACAGGACTTCACCGCCCATGGCATATACATCGCTCATGGCGTTGGCCGCCGCGATGGCACCGAACGTGTAGGGGTCGTCCACAATGGGCGTGAAGAAGTCCGCTGTCTGAATCAGGGCGAGATCCGCCGCAATGCGGTATACCGCAGCATCATCGGGCTGATGCAGACCGACTATCAGGTTGGGGGAGGCAGATGCGGGAAAGAGATGAGACAGATGACGCAGTACCTGCGCCAACTCCCCGGGAGGGAGTTTGGAGGCTCATCCCGCGCATGTAGCCAACTGGGTCAAACGGGTCTTGCTTTCTTCCATGGTTGCCGTTCGCAAAACACTGGATTACTCCACATAGTAGCATTTTTCTGTGTCGGATCGGCTTTGCAGGAACCGGCAGTTCCTTTTCCGTCTCCGATCCGGTTGTGCCAGATGGCCCCGGATGCGGACCAGGGATGCATCCCGCCTGCCCGCCTGGTTCTGTGCATCGAGCGTGCATCGGGCAGTCTGCGCAGCACATCCTGCCGGCAGTTGATATGTGCCTCCGTCCGGTGGACAGGGCCCAGAGTTCCATCTCCCGCTACCTGGCACCACACGCCATAGGCCTGATAGGGAAACAGGCATTGCCCATAACAGGGGAAACCACGCCGCAGGCAGACGATCCATACCTAACAGTCTGGGGTTTCCCCTGTTCGTGCCGTATAGCATGGGAAGCTGGGGCCACGGTTGTAGAGGCAGAGGGAGATGAAGGGTACCCGGCCTGTGGTACTCCCGGGCGCCAGAGCCCAGCCGACACCCAACCCATCTGTAGTGCCCGTGTCGTACCCACGCTCTTCCGGTACATGGCCTTCCGGCTCTTTCCCGGGGAGCCTCCTTGCCATGTTTTCTCCCCCGTCCCGGCAGGATCCCCCAAACCTGTGGGAGGCGATCCGGGGACGGCGAAGACCACCGGCATGGCTCCGGTGCATGGCCTTCCGCGCAGATGACCGCCGTCGTACCAGCTCCGGGTCCCTGAACCGGGCCTGCCACAGGCACCAAGCGCCCCCGCCCAGTATTGCCCACCAATGTTAACGGGCCGCGTGGGATCTGAACTGTCCCAGGTGCGGGCAACGCAAGATGCGTTTGTCCTGGTCTTGCTTTATTCATGAGCGAATGGTATTCTTATAGTAAAGAACCACCTAATGTAATTATCCCAACTCATTATCCGCTCTATTCCTGTCTGTACATGGAGGAAAACGCCATGCAGGACGATAGCAACGCTTCCGGCGCCGGAGCAGCGTCGGGTACATGGCGAGGCTACGCGCAGATCGCCGGGATCGTACTCGTGCTGGCGGTGGCGTTCTATTTCGCGCGGGCGCCGCGTGACCGGACCGCGCCGGGGGAAGAGGAGTTGGCAGCGGCCGGCGCGCCCTTGCCGGTAGCCGAAGTCGTGCAGCCCGTACCCACGGCCCAGGCGCTGACGCTCCCCCTGACGGGGACGGTGACCTTGCAGGAGACGACTACGGTGCGGTCCGAGGTGCCAGGGCGGATAGTGTGGGTGTCACCGGACTTCGTCGGAGGCGGTTTTGTCGCTGCGGGGGAAACGCTGGTGCGGATAGATCCAGCGGCCTTTGAACTGCAGGTGGCGGAGGCGCAGGCCGCCGTGGAAGGCGCGGAGGCGCGGGTGTGGCTTGAAGAAGCGCAGGGGGCGGAGAACGCACGGGTGTTTGCGCTGGCCAATCCGGCGGAGGAACCGTCGGATTGGGTGCAGCGCTTACCGCACCTGGCCCTGGCCCAGGCGGAGCTGGCGCAGGCGCAGGCCGCCCTGGCGCAGGCGGAGTTGCAGCTGGCACGCACCCACATATCCCTGCCCTACGATGTGCGGGTGTTGACCGCGAATGCGACCGTGGGCCAATTGGCGGCAAGCGAAGAGACGGATCAGGCCCCGGCGTTGGGGGTCGTATACCCACCGGAGGCCTTGCAGGTGCGGGTGCCGATCACTCCCACCGACCTGGCCTACCTTGAGCCGACTGTGGGCCGTACCGCGCGGTTGCAGGACGGTCTGGGGACCTGGAGCGGGGCCGTGGCCCGGGAGTCGTCCGTGGTTAACCCCGGCTCGCGCCTGGCGACGGTGTTCATCGAGTTTGGGCAGGAAGAGGCGATGACCGCCCTGCCGCCGCCGGGGACCTTCGTGGAGGTGTTCCTGGACGGGCCGGTGCTGGCCGATGTGTATGTACTGCCGCCTACGGTGCTGGAAGAGGCGGCCGGGATCTGGGTGGTGCGTGAGGGTCGCCTGCAGGCGTTCCAGCCAGACGAATATGGCTGGGTTCCCGAAGGAAGGGTGGTGCAGGCATTTGACGCGGGCGAGGGCATCGTGGTGGGCCCCCTGGCGGGCGCCCGGGAAGGGCTGGAAGTCAGCGCGCAAGTGGCACCGGCGGGCCAGTGACCGGGAGGGGATCATGACGGCCAGGGAACCTGCGGGTCGTACACAGTCGGACTCCATCCCCCGGACGGGCTGGATCGCCTACTTTGCGGGCAATCCGGTCGCGGCCAACCTGCTGATGGTGCTGATCCTGATCAGTGGGGTGGTGGCCGGGTTCCGCATGCCGGTGGAGGACTACCCTCCGGTCGACCTGCGCGTCGTGCGGGTGACCGTACTGTTCCCCGGCGCGTCCCCGCGTGAGGTGGAGGAGGACATCGTCCGTCGCATTGAGGAGAGCGTGATCGGTTTTGAGGGAGTGGATTGGGTCAGATCCTCCGCGACCCAAGGATTGGGTATTGTCTATATCAAACTGACCACGTTCGCGCAGACTGACAAGATGCTGAACGATGTCAAGCAGGCGGTGGACAGCATCGAGAATTTTCCACCTTTGCATGCGGAACGCCCGGAGGTGAAACTGGAACAGGTAGACCGGGAAGTGCTGACCCTGGCCGTGGTGTCGGAAGTGCTGGATGAGGACGCGCTGCGTCGCGCGGCCGAGGATGTGCGCCGCGAATTGCTGCAGTTGCCTTCCACCTCTAATGTGGATTTGCTGGGTACACGGGACCGTGAGATTGCGATTGAACTGGACGAAGAGGCCTTGCGCCGCTACGGTCTCACGCTCTGGGGCGTCGCCGACACCGTGCGGTCGGTGTCCCTCAACCTCACGGCCGGGGAACTGCGGACCGAGGCCGGGGGTGTGGTGCTCCACACCGTGTCCAAGGGCACGCGCGGCGAGGATTTCGCGGACATTCCCCTCATCACCGGCCTGGACGGCACCATCGTGACCCTGGGCGAGGTGGCGGAGATCCACGACGGGTTCGTCGATGGAGAAGTCATCGCCCGCGTGGATGGTGTGCCGGCGGTGTTCGCCCGGGTGGGCCTCACCGAAGGCCAATCCGTGGTGTCGATCGCCGACGAAGTCCGCAACTGGCTGGCTGGCTACCAGGCGCCGCGGGATGTGCACATCTCCATCTGGAACGACATGGCCCAACCGCACCTGGACCGTTTCGCGAGTCTCGTGCGCACGAGTGTCACGGGTGTGATCCTGGTGTTCCTGCTGCTGGTGCTGGTCTTCGACTTGCGCGCGGCGATGTGGATCACAGTGGGCATTCCGCTCTCGTTCGCCGGCGCCCTGATCTTCTTCGGCCCGGCGAACCTGACCATGAACCTGGGCACCCTGCTGGCCTTGTTCCTGATGATTGGCCTGGTGGTGGACGATGCCCTGGTGGTGGGGGAAAGCATCGCCGCCGAACGCGAAAGCGGTAAGGGCCCCCTGGAAGCGGCCATCGATGGCACCCGGGCGGTGGTCAGTCCGATCACCATCGCTGCCGTGACGACCATCCTGGCCTTCGTTCCCTTTTACTTCCTGACTTCCGCCGTTATCCAGATAGTCAAGGTCTTCACCTTTGTGGTGTTATTTGTCCTGGCGATTTCCCTCGTTGAGGCGATCTTCATCCTGCCGGCCCATCTCGGCCACGGCAGGCGGTGGAGCCTGTGGCCATTGCGGGCCTTCCAGGAGTGGGTCTCCGCGCGGATCCAATGGCTCAACGACCAGACGGTGGGACCGGCCGTCTCCTGGTCCGTACGGAACGTCCGCACCACCCTCGCCTGCGGGATCGTGGTGGTGGTCTTGCCCCTGTTGATGTTGCGGTTTGATGTGGTGCGACTCATCTTTGAATTGGAACAACCGACCGATTATGTGCAGGCAGAACTGCGTCTGCCGGTAGGGTCATCCCTGGCGGCAACACGCGACGCCGCGGAGATGGTGGCGGCCGCCGCCGCGGCGGTCAACGCACAGTTGCCGGGGGAACCCATTGGCTCCATCAGCCTCATCGTCGGCCAGCCGATACAGACGACGGTAGGACCATTGGCCAAGGCAAGTCACATCGCCGGGGTGCGTGCCCATCTGAACGCGCGGTCGCTGCGCCATTCCACGCCCAGGGAAGTGGCAAGTGCTTGGCGGCAAAACCTGGGTCCGATCACCGATCTGGACCGGATTGAAATCCTGAGTGGACAGGTGAGCAGAAGACCGGAAGTGGCGTATATCCTGATGCATGAGGATGAGGACATCCTGCAACAGGCCGCGGCGGAGATGCGCGCCTTCATGCAGGGGATACCCGGCCTGGTGGAGATTGGAGACAGCCTGACCCCAGGCAAGCGGCATCTCCAGATTGAACTCACGCCGGCCGGCGAGGCGGCGGATCTCACGCCGCTGGCCATCGCGGGCCAGTTGCGCGCCAATTTCCACGGGGTGGAAGTGCAGCGCCTTCAGCGGGGCCATGAAGAAATCAAGGTCATGGTGCGATATCCCCCGGAGCGCCGGGCGAGTCTGCAGGATTTGGCCCGTGAGCGCATTTGGCGCCGGGACGGATCAGAGGTGCCGCTGGCCACGGTGGCCACCTTGAGCGAGAGCCGTGAACTGGCGGAACGCGTGCGTGTCAACGGGGAACAGGCCGTGGATGTGGGTGCCCGTGTTGGTGACGGGATTTCCCTGCGCGACGCGCGGCGGGAAATCGAGCGCGACCTCGTGCCCGCGTTGCTGGAAGGGTATCCGGGTCTGTGGATCGAACCCAGCGAAAGGATACGCGACGAGCGTAACGATATACGGACGCTGTCGTTGTTGTTGCCTTTCGTGCTCCTTGCCATGTATGTGCTCATGGCGGCCTTCCTGCGTAGCTACTGGAAGCCGCTGGTGGCCGTGGCCGGGTTCCCGATTTCATTTGCCGGTGCCGTTTTCCTGCACGGAATCCTGGGATGGGACTTCGGCTGGATGTCGATATTTGGGGTGATCGCCGTTTTCGGCGTCGTCGTCAACGATGCCCTGGTGTTGCTGGACCGCTACAACATCATCCGGCGTGAAAACCCGATGTTGCCGGCCATCGCCGCGGCGGCGGGCGCCACGCGCTACCGCTTCCGGGCGGTGTTTCTCACCAGTGCGACAACCATCGTGGGCCTGTCCCCCTTGCTCTATGAACGAAGCGAGGACCTGATGTTCATCGTGCCGTTCATCGTCAGCATGGTGGGTGGCCTTGTCTTGTCGGGCGTGTTCATTCTCTTTGTCCTGCCCGCGCTGGTGCTGCTGATCGACGGCTCCTCGGAGTGAAACCTGCTCCCTGAACACCGTGTCAAGGGCCCAGGTCTCCGGTCTCGGTCCACCGCCGCCAGCAAATGGATAGCGCCATGCGCGCCTGACCTGAGCGCTGTGGTGCAAACAGGGGGATGTCTTGCCGTCGAGAGGAACGCGTCCGGATGATCGGATGAAGGTGCTTGGGCATTCCGTCATCATGCGATAGTCCTACGCCGGGATTGGTCCGGCAGGACTACAGACCCATAATGTGTTGGGGATAAAGTTGGGTCTGCGGCGGCGGTCTGGTGCCGACAGTCATACATCATCCTGGCGACGGGGCGGCACGGAGGACAGCGGCAAAGGGACAAGGGTTGCCCGCAGAAAATGGTTACCCATGCGGTTGCCAAAGGGAGACTGTGCGTGCCAAGCGGATACGTACACAGAGATTTCCACAGTCACGCGCACAACCAAGCCCAATCAGGGTACAATTTCGGGTAGCCCCATGGCTGCCAACTCCCGTCTGGGCATGGAGTAGGAAGAACATCCTTCCTTCAATCTTGCCCCAGGCGGGGATACAAAGTTCCGCTCCAAAGAGGCACCGATCCATGGCTATCCGTTTGACCGAAGATGAAATGCGGTTCTTCAAACGCAACGGATTTGTAATCAAGCGCAAGGTCATAGCACCGGAACGCCTGGCACAGGCCCTTGCCGTGTTTTGGGAGAGGGCCCCTGCGCAACTCCGGCCAGATGACCCGGCCAGCTGGATGGGTCCCTTTCGGGAAGAGTTTCATTTCAGCGACGGTACCGACCAGATCCAGGATTACCGCTGGAATCTGCGCACCGTAGGGGCGGATGCGTGGATGATGAACCTGATTCCACGGAATGCCGACCTGATCGGAATGGCGGAGCAACTGCTGGGCGCGGGCAATCTGGAGGCTCCGGGCAGGGCGCGCGGCATTTACACGACACTGCCCCGCGCCGCCGACGCAACCCTCGAAAATCATTTGCATGTCGATCGGAATATATTCCATCTCAACACCGTCACGTATCTGGACAGGGTCGTGGCGGGCGGCGGGGGATTCCGTGTCTGGCCTACCAGCCATCTCTGGTTTGGCCAGACCTTTGAATCCCGGGATGCGGCGCGATACGCAGAACTCAGGACCTTCTTTGACGCCCAGCCTTCGCTGGAGTGCACAGGCGATGTCGGCGATGTCGTCCTCTGGCACCATCGCCTGGCGCATATGGCGGGCCACAATACCTCACGCAACTTGCGCCGGGCCATCCTGTACGATTTCCGGCTGCGGGACTTTGACTATGAACAGGCCGCGCCGCCATCATCCAACCTATGGCGGGACTGGCCTGGGCTGGTAAGTGTCGGCTGACTCTGGTCTGCCGTATCCGGGTGTATCAACAGGTTCCGCAGTTGGTGGGCAAAGGCGGATAGCCGGGCTCCTGTTTCGCGGTGCGAGGTGGGGCATACAGGCCGTGGGTCTGGATGTAGTGGATGACGGCCGGGGGCACCAGATAGCGGATCGGATGCCGGGAACGCAGGCGTTCCCGGACATTCATGCCGGACACATCCAGGCCGGGCATATCCAGCACTGTCACCCGGCACCGAATGTTGGCAAACCGGCGTTCCAGGGCGGACCAGTTCACCTGGACCGCAGGACGACTCAGCGCCACCAGATGGCAATGGTCAATGAGCCAATCTGGCTGATGCCAGGTAGCCAGATCCTGTAGGCTGTCCATGCCCATCAGAAAGTAGATCTGCACCGGGATCTGCAGCCGGGCTCGCATCCGCTTGATCAAATCCACGGTATAGCTGGGGGCCTGTTCATCCGCATCCAGGCGGCTGACGGCAAACAGGGCATTGTCGCCGGTGGCCATTTCCACCATGGCCAACCGATGCGGAATCGGCACAATGGGCTGGCCCGGTTTGTGGGGAGGCTGTCCGGCAGGCACGAAATACACGCGATCCAGCTGCATGCAGGAGGCTGCTTCCTGGGCCAGCAGCAGGTGACCGATGTGGATGGGATCAAAGGTGCCGCCCAGTATGCCCATCCGCGGGATGCGTGCGGCCGACGCGGTGGCCCGGATCTCTGTATCCGGTACAGGGCTGTCCTCCATGGGGTGGCCTGCTACCTGCATGGTCTGGTCGAGGTAGGCTTGCAGAACGGGAGGCAGAGGGGTGGTACCGGAGACATCAGAAGGCATTGTCGTACCCCCAGACCAGTTCCAAATCGGCAATGACCACCGTGTCCCCTTCCACGATGCCCTGCTGTTGCAAGGCCTGCTTGATGCCCCAGGTTTCCAGTGTGTACTGAAAGCGCATGGCGCTCTCAAAGTAGTCCCAGTTGATCATCCTGACCCGTTTTTCCAGGGCAGGGCACACAATGTGCCAATATCCGGGCTCCGTCTGCCGGATATTGAACGTACGGTCCTCGGTGTGGGGCACGATTTCTGGCATCTCGGCGGTTCCGGCTTCCGGTGGGGCCGGCAGTTCCTGCAGCATCCGGTCCACCATGAAGATCAAGTCCTGCACGTTTTCGCCAGTGACCGCGCTGATGGCATGAAAGGGCAACTGGCGCTGTGCCATGGCCGTGGCCAGTGCGGCCTGGTGCTGCCGGGCTTCCGGCAGGTCCAGTTTGTTCAGGACAATGAGGCGGGGTTTCCGGGCCAGTTCCGGGCTGTAAAGCTGGAGCTCGTTTTCAATCAGGGTCATTTCGGCCAGGAGATCCGATGCTGTGCCATCCAGCAGGTGGACCAGTATGCGGGTACGCTCCACATGGCGCAGAAACGCGATCCCCAGTCCCGTACCCGTATGCGCGCCTTCCACGAGGCCGGGCACATCGACAAACACCCTTTGCCGATGGGCCACCTCCACCACGCCCAGATTGGGTGTTATGGTAGTGAAGGGATAGTCGGCAATCTCGGGTCTGGCTGCGCTGAGACGGCTGAGCAAGGTGGACTTGCCGGCATTGGGCACGCCAATGATGCCCACTTCTGCCACCAGCTTCAATTCCAGTTCCAGCCAGTATTCCTCTCCGGGTTCCCCTTTCTCGGCCAGGCGCGGTACCTGATTGCGCGCGCTGCGAAAGGAAGCATTGCCCCGTCCTCCCCGTCCCCCCCGGGCGATGCAGGCGGACTGCTGCGCGTCGGTCAGGTCTGCGATCAGGGCCTGGCTCTCCACCTCCCGAATCAGGGTGCCGGGAGGGACCCGGATGACCAGATCCTCCCCATTGGCGCCCCGTTTTTCCGTACTGCCGCCCCGTCCACCCCTGGGGGCTCGGTAGTGTACATGCCGGCGAAAGCGGTGCAGGGTGTTCATGCCCGGTTCCACGGCCGCGATGACATGCCCGCCCCGTCCGCCATTGCCTCCTGCCGGCCCTCCCTTGGCCTGGTGTTTCTCGCGGCGAAAGGCCACTATGCCCTCGCCGCCGTCACCGGCCCGGACAAAAATCTTGGCGCGATCAAAAACATGGGAATTCCTTCAGAACGACAGGGGCAACCAATGCGGTTCTTCTGCAGATCTTAGTGCATGGAGGGATCATAACGGTGGATCGCGAGGCATGCAATGTCATGTGCCGGCGCCGGTGGAAGCCTGTGGCCCTGGTACCGGAGAACTGTCCATACCCCGAAATGCCGGTGGGCAATCCGAAGACATGGGGGCTTGCGGATCGTTGCCTGGCCCGTCGCGCCGGGCATAATGCCGGGTTCCGGCAATTCATCCGGCAAACATTCGCGTGATGTATAATGGCGGAATTATCTTGTGAATGGTCCCGGTCTGGTTGCCTCCCCTCCATGCATACAACGGCATCAGTGAAACGATGAGATTGTCACCCAGAGGATATGAA
>CAXXOQ010000069.1:0-11926 GCA_963664185.2 Caldilineaceae bacterium
CGGAGTCCTGTCGCCTCTGCCGTCGCCCCTTGTCCCCTGGCCTGTAAATCGACCCGGGTCCAGATCTCGCGTCCGGTCTTGGGTATGGGGTACCTGCGCGCAAGGCAGGTATGCGGCACCACGTCCTTGTCCGGTCCTATACGCAATGCCCGTCTCATTCCAGATTTCGATCCAGAATATCGGGAAAGTCACTGACATTGGCGATGGTGACGCGTGTGTTCCGGGAGAGATCATTGATACGCCGGGTTGACATACCGGCTACTACCAGCAGGGCACGCCCTGCAGGTACTTCGAGCTTGCGGCGCAGCGCCCGCATTTTGTGCAGCCTTTCCCGGGGATCCTTGGCCGTCGTGCATTCTATCCACAGGGGCATATCCCGTTCCACGGCAAACAGGTCCAGTTCACACTCCCTTCCATCCTGGAATGTCAGGTTGGGATTCATCAGTAGCGAATAGCCCATCTGGGCCCGTCCAAAACCTGAGACCAGTTGGCGCCGAATGTATTGCTCCAGCCACTGGCCACGGATATATTGATCCCCAAGGGCCGTCAGGGAACCCGTGAGCAGGCGTTTCCCGCGGGCATACATGTAGTTGTCCAGGTATTTGATGTTGCTGAGAAACTGGCACAGTTGCACCGAGTCCGCGATCTCCCGCGGTGTGGCCTCGGAGAGGTCCAGCTGGAAGGGGGTGTTGACCTCCACATCACGGAGCAGCGCATAGAGAGACTCTACCGAGCTCTCGTGGCGATCGCCCAGGAATTTGGACAGAATGCGCTCTTCCGTGGTCCCGGCTTCCTGTTCCTGGTATTTGCGAATGACAAATCCCTGTTGATGCAGGTAATCGGCAGCCTTCTGGGCGGCTCCACTCACCGGAATACTGGTTTCCGGCACAGGGCGCCGACGGGGCCGGGGGCGTGTACGCTCCCCCGACTGCGCGCGCGGGGCCGGGCGCGGCTCTGACGGGGACTTGGATGTACTTGGGCCTGCGCGCTGCCGCTGCATTTCCAGCCGCAGTCGCTTCATTTCGGCGGTGAGATTGCGGATATCTGTTTGCAGTTCCTGCAGCAGGGCAATCAGTTTAAGCGGATTCAAGATAAAGGGATGCTCCTTGGGATTGCCTGATGGTTTGGCGACCACGGGGACAGGTATTACACCTGCATGTTCGGGAACCAGTTCATCAGAATTGAACGGGCAGGTTGGGGGGGTTGCGTCACGGGTACATGATACCGAGCCTCACAACCGCATATACTCTCTGTCCCTGGCCGTAGCGCGTATCCATGAGCCTTGCGTCCGGTTGGCATCCGTATGCGGCTGGCGCTGGGTTCATGGTGCCTGTCAGGGAACATCATGCCGTGCATTCTGCCTTGACCCGGGTCATTGCGCATGCTGTGCCACTTCGGGATTCAGGGGACTATGGGGCGGCAAGCCCTGGAAGAAGCGGAGAATCTCTTCCACCGCCATTTCCTCAATCCGTTGCCGTGCCTCCACCGTGGTAGTCGCCGAATGAGGGGTGGCCACAATGCGGGGATGTGTGCGCAGGCGCGAGTTGACGGCTGGCGGCTCCGGATCGAAGACATCCAGACCCGCGCCTGCCAGTTTGCCGCTGTCCAGGGCTTCCAGCAAGGCCTCGCCGTCCATCAGGGGACCGCGGGCCAGATTGAACACATAGGCTCCGTCCTTCATGCGCGCAATGGTATCGCGGTTGACGAGATGATGCGTGGCAGGTATGGAGGGGGCGTGCAGGCTAATGAAGTCGGCTTCCTGCCAGAGGGTGTCCAGATCCACAAGCTGCACGTGGAGGCCGGTGGCACGCACGGTGTCCTCTTGCAGGAAAGGATCATGGGTTATGACCGTCATGCGCAATCCCTGCGCGGCGATCTCGGCCACCCGACGCCCAATCCGGCCAAAACCCACCAGGCCCAGGGTTTTGCCCTGCAATTCATTGCCCAGCGGTACCCCGCGGGGGGCGAATTCCCCGCGGGCCAACTGGGCCTGGCCATCGGGCACCCGCTTGGCCACGGCCATCATCAGGGCGATCGTGTGCTCGGCGGTGGATTCGGTGGGACCAGCCGGTGTATTGCAGAAAAGGACACCATGGGCCGTGGCATCCGCGACATTGACATTGTCCACGCCAATGCCGGTCCGGACCAGAATGCGCAGTGCCGGCAGACGGGTGAACACCTGGTGGTCGTACGCAATGCCCGAACTGGCCAAAACGGCCTGGGCCGTCCGGGCTTGGGCAATCGGGTCCGGCTCCTGCGGGTCCATCATCTGGATATGGACATGATCCGGCAAGGCATCAAGAGCATTGCTGCATATCTGGGTCTCTACCCACACGGACTTGAGGTCTGAGAGTGCCATAGGGCCATCACTTTCGGGCTGCAATTGCAAAGGGCTTCAGGATTCCAGACCGGACCGCAAGGGAAGTCCCCCCATGACCGCCAGCTGCTCCGCATGATGGGCCCGTCCCGTGGCCCGCAGACGATCCAGGTAGGCTTGCCAGGACATGCCCGTCGTATTGGCGTGCAAGGGCCCGCCTTCCCGCATTACGCCCCAGAAGGGATCGCCCCGCTGGGACAAACCCATCTGCTCTCCCATCCACTGGTCCAGCAGCAGCAGGCCCTGACCCAGCAGGTCGGAACGCGATGCCGCCAGGTTGCGGGTTTCGTGCGGGTCCTCGGCCACGTTGAACAGCATGTAGGCCGGCAGATCCTTCATGCCTGTGTGATACGTACGGAGGAAGAGCCAGTCATCCCAGCGTACGCTGCGCTGACAGCTCCAGGCACCGTTGCTGAGGACAAGGTACGGACGACCGGAAGCCGCCGTCGGGGTCCGGAGAGCCGGAGCCATGCTTTGGCCCTGCCACAGTGGGGAAGCCTCATGTCCCAGCAGATCGGTCAGGGTCGTGGCCAAATCAATGTTGTAGAAGAATGCGTCACACGCCTGCCCTTCCTGCCCCTCGGTGACACCCGGCCATTTGACGATGAGGGGCACACGGTTGGTAATGTAGTCCGCCAGCTGGTGGTCGCCCCAGACATTCAACTCGCCCTGGTTTTCCCCATGGTCGGCGCTGATGATGATCGCGGTGTCTTCGTAGATGCCCAGATCCTTGAGATCCTGGATGAGTTTGCCGACGTAGTGATCGGCATACCGGATCCCGGTGTCATAACCGTCCAGGTGGGTCTTGGCATCTTCCAGATTGCGGATATGCCCCACACCCATGCGCCAGCGGGCGGGAAGCTGATCGGTGTCCCCCGGCACTTCGGTGCAACTGTGAGGACCGAACGACCGGTTCTGAGTGTCAATCAGATCCTGGGTAATCCAGTCTGCGATTGGTTCGTCGGCGAAGGGGTTGCCAAATTCCACGGGATGATCATAGGGCGTGTGCGGATCCCAGAAATTGACGTGCAGGAACCAGTTGTCCTGCTGGCCATTGGCCTGTAGCCAGCGTTGGGCCGGCGGGTACATTGCATCGGCATTTTCCAGGCCCCCCTGGCCCGTGTCATAGGTTTCCGTAAAGCCGTACCAGACCTGATAGGCCGAGTGGCGATTGGGAAAAGGACTGATGCTGGCGGTGTGGCAGCCGGCACGGCGCAGGACACTGCCCAGGGTTTCCTGTGCCAGTTGGCTGCGGAAGGCGCGGTCTGCCCCCTGGGGTGCCACATCCGCGAACAGGCCACCGTGATTCACCACGCCGGTGCGGATACCCAGCTGGCCGGTGAAGAGCGCGGTGCGACTCGGCAGGCAGGGCGTGTCACTGGCATAGTAGTTGGTAAAACGGACGCCTTCCCGGGCCAGCGCGTCAATGTGGGGAGAGGTATGGCGATGGTAACCGTAGCAGGACAGATGGTCGGGGCGCAGGGAGTCGATGTCTATGTAGAGAATGCGCATAAGCCCTCTTCAGCGAAAGGATTTGGCAACAGGGAAGCCCGGGCGCAGGGGCGGGTGTGGGGAGTGGACACAGGGAACTGGGCGTGGTGGGTAGCGGGTATGGGCGGTAGGACAGGAGCGGAGGTACATAGGAACAGGAGAAAAACGGCGGGTCTTGCCCCAGGGTTGGGTAACGGCAACAGGGATCCGATTTGTGCCTGTACACCGGGATCCGGACTTACTTGCGCTGTCTTGCGCGCCGTGCGCAAGGCCAGCCTGAAAACGATGGCTTCCTGCGGGTTGACTCATGCATTCTGCGTTCCATGATAGCATGAAGTTCCCGCATTCCGATCGGGATAATGCCTTGCGCTTCCAGAAATTCCCGGGCGCGGGCGGATTGAAAATAGGCATGTTCAAAGGTGCGGAACACCAGCGCTTCCGGCCGGATCCGGCCTGTATGTTCCGGCGTGTTGGGATGCAGGGCATAGTACGTAATGCCGGGCTGAATGCCGGCGATGTCCCGTTCGTAGGCATCGGCCAGATCCGGGGGATGCCAGCCGGGCTGGCCGGGGCGGAAAAGGGTCGTGTGCAGATGATCCACCAGGGGCATGCCGGCCGCTTCCACGATGTGGGCCAAGGCGGTCCACAGTTGCGATATGCCAGGGGTGGTCAGGTAGGCGCGCAGCCAGGAACTCAAGCGCCGCGGGAAGAATACGGGCACCTGAAAATGGAAACCGAGGGCAATGTAGAACAGGGTCAGTTCCCGGAACACTCCCCCAACGGCATGGGCATCGATATGGGTAAAGTGCAATCCCCGGTCCCGGGCGTGCATGAGCTGGGCAATCGATTCCAGGCGCAGGGAATGGTTCGTGGCCATTTGACGGGCCGTGGGCTGATCCGGCCAGAACGCGCCGTCTTCCATACACAGGTCCGGGACCATCCAGCGTCCCAGAATGGGGCCCCACCGTTCTGCCGTCCATTCGCAGACACCGGTGAGATGCACCCCGAGATCCAGTTCCGGGTACAGTTGGCCGTAGGCCAGCATCTCCGCCGCATGGGAACAAGGCACCATGATGGATCCGGAGCGCACAATCCCGGCTTCCTGCAGATCCCAAAAGGCATGCAGGCTGCCCTCGGTCATGCCCAGATCGTCGGCATGGAAGATGACCAGGCGATCCGTGGGGCAATACCCCAAGGCTGTCAGTGCCGGATTGTCCGAAAACGGAACGGGAATGGACATGGACAGCTACATCTGCAGCTCTTGATCCCGGATGAGTTCCTTCTGCCATTGTAAGGGAGCAGCAGCCAATCGCCGCGCAAGGCTGGCAAATGATACAGTCAGGCAGGTACCTGCGTCCATGGGCAACAAGGAGACACGCAAATGAAGATCATCAAAATGGAAACCATGTTGGTGCAGCCGCGTTGGCTGTTTCTCAAAGTACATACGGACGCGGGACTGGTGGGACTGGGAGAACCCATCCTGGAAGGTCGTGCCCAAACCGTAGCCCAGGCGGTCAGGGAACTGGAACCGGCACTCCTGGGGCAGGATCCCACGCGGGTGGTGCATCATTGGCAGGCGCATGTACAAACATGCCTTTTACCCGGGGTGGGCCCATTTTGACCAGTGCCCTTTCCGGCATTGAGCAAGCCCTTTGGGATCTGGCGGGGAAGGCTGTCGGTTTGCCCGTATACCGCCTGCTGGGAGGTCCCTTGCGTGACCGCATCAAGGTCTACAAGGGGATTGGCAGCCAGGGCACGGATCAGGAGATCCGGACCGGCGCGCAATCCCTGCTGGATGCAGGGTTCCGGGCCATGAAGACAGGACCTTTTGGGGGGCGGCCGGCACGGATTGTGGAGACACCCGGCTTTGTCGATGAGGTCGTACGCAGGTTTGGCGTCCTCCGGGATGCTGTGGGCAAGGACATCGATGTGGCGATTGACTTCCATGGGGCTGTCAGTCCGCAGACGGCTGCCTTGCTGATCCGGGAACTGGGAACCCCTGCAGCCTTTCTTCGTGGAAGAGCCGGTCCAGTGCCAGAATGTGGATATACTGGCGGATCTGGCGGCGCAAGACGCATCTGCCGATCGCCACGGGTGAACGCATTTTTACCAAATGGGGATTTCGGGAGATCCTGGAAAAAAGGGCGGCATCCATATTGCAGCCGGATCTCAGTCATGCCGGAGGCATATTCGAATGCCGCCTGATAGCCGGGATGGCGGAAGCCTCCTATGCCGCCCTGGCACCGCATTGTCCCCTGGGCCCCATTGCCTTTGCTGCCTCTCTCCAGCTGGATGCCAGCATTCCGAATTTCCTGATCCAGGAACATGCTTCCCTGGGTGAAGGGTATCTGAAACAGCCATTCCAGGTCCGGGATGGCTATGTGGACCTGCCGACAGCACCGGGTTTGGGAATCGAACTGGATGAAGAAGCGCTGGCATCCCGGCTGGGTCATGCCTGGCGCAATCCTGCTCCCTTTCATCCCGATGATGGCAGTGCCATCGATTGGTAAAGGATTTGGCTCTTTATGGTATTACAGTGGTAACTAACAGGCAACGGCCCCTCCCGGCGGTGGTAATGGATCCCGTCCGTTATGGTGTCCCCGTTGCTTTCCGCCATCTGCCCGCCGTTCTTGCGTTCCGTGCCTATGCAGCAGTTCCTCGCCATAGGCCCGCGCGCGGCCGCGTCACGCTGCGTACAAAGCAGGGTTCCAGGCAGGCGGCCACTTCGTCGCCGTACCCCCTGCCAGGTGCGCACGGTCTGTGCCGTGACGGCGGAGGCCGACGCGGAGACGGACGACAGGTTGGATGACAGCAGGGCACCCGGGCACACGTGGAGAGCGGTCCCTGGGGGTATACCCCATCTAGTTACCACTGTAATAATGAGCCAATAGGCACCAAGGGGGTTCCGCTTGGCCTTTAGAGCGACAGCGGCTGCACGGCGGTCATGGCCTCCGGCGGGGCCCCAAGCTGATCCATATAGTCGTGCATCATCTCCTGCATCTCGCGGGCCACGGTTTCATGCCCGGCCGCCACGTTCGTCTCCGCCATGGGGTCCGCCTGCCGGTCAAACAGCCCGACCCGACCGTCTGCATTGATCGGGGCATAGATCCACTGATCGGTGTACACCACAGGCGTCACGGAGGTGGAGGCAATGGCACCGTTCTGGGCCCGCAGAAAGGTGGAAGACACGACAAAATCATGCTGTGTCATGGTTTCCTGCCCCCGCAGTTGCGGTGCGAAGGAAGTACCGTGGATGGGGTCCGGGGGATCCAGTTGCAGGCCGGCCAGCTCGGCCAGGGTGGGCATAATGTCCGAGGGCTGAATATAGGAGGACACGACCCGCTCCGGCATCCAGGCCGGGCGCCCGCACAATGAAAGGACAATGCGCCACTTCCGGGTAGATGGGCCAGTAGCGGGTGTCGCCCTGGTTGATGTTGGATTTCCCGGTGCGTTCATGTTCGCCAATGCTCATGCCGTGGTCCGCCATGAATACCACGATGGAATTGCGGAACAGATCCAGATCCTCGATTTTCTCCAGTATGCGTCCCACACCCCGGTCCACGATGTAGGCTTCCGCCAGGTAGTGGGCCCGGAGATTGCGCAGTTCCGAAGCGGTCAGATCACTGGACCGACCATAGTTGGGATGCAGCATGGGGGGCCCGGCATAGCCGCTGTCATCGTATTTGCGCACCAGATACTCCCGGAGGATCCCAGGGTTCATGCGGGTCAAAGAAGTCCACCCACAGGAAGAAGGGCGCGTGCCGGTAGTTTTCTTCCAGCCATTCCGTGGCGACCATGGATGTGCGAAAAGCGAAAGTTTCCGCTTCGCGCTCGAAGTACTGGTTGGTCCAGCGGTGCAGGTCGGGCAGATTGCGCATCGAGGAAATGACTGCCGCCGCGTGTCTTGGCCGGGGGCATGGATTCCTGGATGGCCCGGTTCATGCGCAGGAAGTAGGTGTCGCCTTCCTGGCCGGGCAAATGGTAGAACCCATCGAATCCCAGATCGAAACGGGCCTTGATGAGGTGTGGACAGTCGCCCAGCAGCTGTGATACATAGCCGTGGTCCCGGAGCAGACGGGGCAGGTGATTGCGGCCACTGAGCGGGAGCGGCTGCCACGGGTACCACGGCCATCCCACACGACCGGTGGTGAAATCGGTGCGTTGCGGGATCGTGGGAAAACTGCCAATAAAGAAATTGGAGAGGCTGACTCCCTGCTGTGCGAATGCTTCCAGATGAGGGCCGCCCACGGCATTGGCATCCAAGGGAAAAATGTTGTCATAGCGATAGGTGTCCGCAATGATGACGATAATGTTCATGTCCGGCTAGTCCTTGTCCAAAGTGCGCAGGCAAACGAAACGTATGACACAGTTGACGATCCAAACTGTGTTGGAGGCACTGGTCCTGTCTCCATGGTAGCAGGCAAGACAGGTCTGAAGAAAGTGGGTGGCTATGCATGGGGGCGGGGAAGAAGTGCGTGGCATATCCCGCCTCACCGCCACCGATTGCGTTTCAGGTGGCGAAACAGGACCAGGCGGTTTGTGTGTTGCTGATGCGGTACAGCGGTTCTGCACATCATAGGGGGCAAATAGGAAGACAGATAATGTCATTCCTGTCTGAACAGAGCTTTTTCTGCCCAATTCGCCATGGCAAGTTCCTGGAAACCGTACAGTCTCTCCGGGTTTACGAAGATGTATCGCGGAACCGGATCACCGATCCTCCATCTGGCCAGAGGATGCCGGGTGACCGGCGGGCAGAGTGGGAATCTGCTCTCCGTAATCCTGGAGTCATACAGGATAAAATGAACCACCCGGACACAGACCCGGGCAAAGCGCAGGACAAGGAGACAATATCCCTCACGCCCATGGCCGAATCCCCTGATCTCTCCCAGACCCCCTTGTCCACCCCACTCCCACGACCATTCCTTCAAGGATCTCTACGGGCATGCGGCCATGGCCGCGAGTCTGGCGCACCCGGCCCTGATGCCCGATCTGGCCGGATTTGAACCCACCGTCCTGTTGCCTTCGGAGCATGTCCAGACCCCCGGCACCATCACCCCCTGGACAGCCCGCACCGAACGGCGGTTGGACTTGGCATGGCACATGCATCATCCCGGTGGGGATCGTCTCTGCCTGACCCTGGAACATCAGAGTACAGGGGACCGGCTCCTGCCCGTGGCGGGTACAGGCGTATGCGCAGGATGTACAGCGTTACCTGCAGCGTGTACAACCGGAATGGCCCGTGATCTTTTTTCCGCTGGTGTTTCATGTCGCGCGTACCCCCCTGACCCAACCCTGGATGCGTTGGGAGCCGGTGCCGGGCCGTGTGGGGGCGCGTATCGCGCCCGAGACCCTGGTGCAGGTGCTGGATGTCCACCGGTTTCATGGCCCACACGCACGGGCCTTGCCCCGGGATAACCTGGCATCCTGCTATCTGCGCCTGGCGTATCTTCAGCAACAGGTACATACCGCGCGCGGATACCTGGTCCGTCCTGCAGGCCATCCAAACTCTGATGCGCGAGGAACTGGCCCCCCTGCTGGCCGATCGGCCCGAACGGGAATCTCTGGGGAATGCCTTTGCCGTCTGGATGATTACCGGCCTGTGGGAGTTTCTGCCAAACTGGTATACTGGATCAGGCCCTGCAAGACCTTTCGGTCATCACATGGGAATTCTGGGAGCACGAGAGCATGACCTTTGAACAGTTGCTGGAGCAGACGCGCGAGCAGACGCGCGAGCAGACGCGGGCGCAGACCCGAGTGGAGGATCTGGGCGATCTGGTGGAAAGACTGTGGCCGCAGTTGCCCGCTGCCCAGCAACAGGCCTACCGCACGGCTCTGGGGAACACACCCCCGGATGATCTGCCTACCGTGGATTCCCTGTTTCAGGATCACGAGGCCCATCGCCTGCCCCGCATCCGGGAAAGTGAACCGCGACCGCCCCAGGACCTGAGAATCGTATGCATCCGGAAATCTATCTGCCGGTTCGTGGGGATTTCGGGACACAACATGCCCAAATGACGCAGGGTAGAACGTGCTGTCCGAGGAGAGCCGTTAACGAAGCCAACGCAGGCCTGGTCCGTGAGGTGGCAACCGCCAGAACGCAGATTGCCGATTCTGTTACAATTCCCCCATAACACAACCCTTGGCTTCTGAACGATTGCCGTGTCTGATGTGTCGTCCTTGCACTTGCCCGGTCTGCATACCTCCCGGTCCGACTACACCCTCATCCGTCAGGGTCAGGGACTCTACATAGACAAGACACATCACTTCACCGCCCTGCTGGCGGTGGAATCCCCTGACGAGTTTCAGGATCACCGCAATCCTGTCTTGCAAAATCCCTACGTGTTTCTGACACGTCCCCGCGCTTCGGCAAGAGCTTGCTGGTCGCTACACTGGAAGCCTGGTTTCAGGGTTCTCCCGCTGGCTGCAGGCTCCCGCCCACCATAATCCCTGGCCCGATTATCTGTTTGCGGGTACAGCCGGATACAAGACCTGGCACAGGCAGGCCATGCGTCCCGTAATCCGCCTGGACATGTCCAAAGTACAGGGGACGGACGCAGATCATGTCACCCATTCCCTCCTCAGGTACTTGGGACGCATCTATACGGAGAGGGCCCGACGGGGCGTCGGTGTCTATCCTGCCCGGCCTGCGGAAGATGGATACGCGAGTGGGCCCCGTTTGGAGCTGGATGCCACAGGTTCTGCGGCTGATGCGTTGGAATCCCTGATCCAGGACTTGTATGACCACTATGGACGGAAACCTGTCGTACTGATCGACGAGTATGACAGTCCCAATACCCGCCTTATTGAAATGGATCTTGGACCCCGCACCCGTGCGGGCGTTCTGGCTAGCCTGCATGACTCTACCAGGTACTCAAGCCGAGGAACATTCCCTCCACTTCGTGTTCATCACGGGCATCAGCTATTTTGGCAAGGTCAGCGTGTTTTCGGCCCTTAACAATCTGGATGACATCAGCCAGGACGAGGACCTATGCCACTCTGTGTGGTTCACGGAACAGGAGTACAGACATACCTGGCCAGCCCATTTGCAAAGGATTGCGGAACGTACAGGCATGTCCCGAGGAATCTGCTGGACGATGTGCGTCACCGATACAATGGCTATCGGTTCGCGCCCCTACGGCAGAACATTGAACCGGTCTACAATCCGTTTACCTGCTGTCCAGCCTGTCCAAGTGGTTGCGCCGGGACTCGGCCCAGGCTTGGCAGGAGGAGCAACAGCGCAATTACTGGGCCGAATCCGGCAACACCTCATTGCTGATCAGTCTGATAAGAGCAGGGCAAGTACCAGTCTCCCCCGATCCACCCCGACCTGAAGCAACTGTCCGAGGTCAGCTATGATCTGGATCATCTGGATTACACGGCCCTGATGCTGCAGATGGGCTATTACACCTTTCAGGCGGGCAGTCCGGCATACCCTTGCGACTGGAACTACCCCAATCACGAAGTACGTGAAACCTTCATGCGCGGGCTGTGGAAGTTTCTTTATGGTGCACGGATGGATTGGCCAGCGGCGGGAAAATATCGCGCATCTGCACCAGGCTCTGCGCAACAGGAGTACGCGCTATTTGTCGCCGAAGTACATAGCCTGGTCGCAGGGATTTCGAGTGGCAAACTGAAAGAGGAAAGTGACTTCCATATTGTCATGGATGTCGTCAGCTATATGCTCCACTACAATTTCGTTCGGAAGTGGCAGGCTGGAACACACGGATGACCAAGTGCATGTCTTTCCCGATCACGTGTGCGTGATCGAACTGAAATACAACCAATCACCCGACGCCGCCTTGACCCAAATCGAGGAGAAGGGCTATGCCAGTCGCTACCATGCCCGCCATCTGCCCATCGTGGGCCTGGGGCCTGAATTTTGTCAAAACGGACACTGAGTCCAGACACATGTTGAGTGGGCATGTCGCACCCTGTTTGAATCCGCCGAGCCGCAGGACAATGACGTTGCTGGCAGACTGAAATTGGCTGTAGAGGGAGGATACAGATTTCATATCCGGGCCCCAGCTGCGTGCCATCCTGCGGTCAGGTAGGACAGTC
>CAXXOQ010000070.1:0-7774 GCA_963664185.2 Caldilineaceae bacterium
GGTAGGTAAAATGTACATGGGCTCCGGCGTGTGCCAGCGACAGGCAAATCGCGCGCCCCAGCCGTCGCGCGCCCCCCGTAACCAATACATGTGCATCCTGCAAATTCATGTCATTGTCCCTTGCCCAAACCCCGGAGGCGGAGTCAGGGGAGTTCACCGGCCATGCATTATGTCACAGGTGGGAAGGGATTTCCTTGTCTTGCGGCGTTCCGCTGTGCCTGGAGGGGCTATGGCCAGGGAACTTTGCCGGGGTGGCATGGGAACGATCAC
Source organism: Caldilineaceae bacterium (assembly GCA_963664185.2). Classification (GTDB taxonomy): domain Bacteria; phylum Chloroflexota; class Anaerolineae; order Caldilineales; family Caldilineaceae; genus Bin34. The sequence goes on from CAXXOQ010000070.1 coordinate 271, forward strand.
GTCCCAGGCTTCGGGCCCCTCCCGGCAAGGACGCAGGGGGAGAGCCGCAGCCTGATACACATCCCGTCGGCAAACGGGGCAATTTCCTTGATCCAGGCCTGGGCCATCCCCCAGATTCAGGATAATGCATAGGCCGCTCCCTGTAGCCCTCTGGAGCCGATTCGGCCGGATTGCCTTGCAGGTGGGATTCCGCTGGCGGCGTGCAGAAATGGATGCGCCAGACACCTGGAAACTTGCCACAGATGCAATAAGAGATTGTCGCTGGTTCGGCCTGTGGTGTAATATTTGGACGATGGTGTTATGGCTGACTTGGGATGGCTAGGGTCTGGGGTACGTCCCCTGTGTCCCGGCCCGCGTACCGGGCCCTGCTATCCATGGCGCGCCATTGCAGTCCAGTCCACTTTCCGGATCCCACAGGGACAGGTTTTCTGTGCTTTCGGCCCTGTGAGTCAAGCAATCGGGGACAGACAGATTTGGCAGGAGAGTACCCGTAGCCATTAGAATCCTTACTTCAGACCCAAAAGAGGCAAACCAGGTGCGCAAAATGGAAAGACAAGACAAGGCGGCATCCTCTTCCGCCCCCCAGCCGGGCGATGTCGCCCCACCCTCTGAAGCTACGCCATCCGAGCCCAAAGTCATCAAACAGGAAAAGACCATTGTCTACTTGCGCAAGGGAGACATGCGGATAGGGGAAGTCTCTACCATCCTGGACAAGAAAGGGGCGTTTATTGACATCGGTGTGGGCAAGGACGGCTTTCTGCCCAAGCACCTGATCAAACCGAGTTTCCGGAACCGGCGCAAGAACCTGGATGAAATCCAGGCCTCCCGTTTTCTCCGGGTCGGCGAAAAGGTGCGGGTATGGATCCACAATCTGGATCGGGCGAAGAACGACATTCGCCTGACTATGATCCGCCCCGACTTCAAGCCCATCAAACAGCTCCAGGTAGGCGAAAGGCGCCTTGCCATTGTGCGGTCTGTCATGGACTATGGCGCCTTCGTGGATATCGGCTCCGACAAGGATGCGTTATTGCCCATCTCCCGCCTGTCCCAGCAGACAGTCACGGACATTCACAGCCAACTCAAGGAAGGGGACGAACTGGAAGTTTGGGTGAGCGAAATCCGAACGCCCAAGGGAGAGAAGTGGCAAATCAATGTCAGTGGTCTGGCCCCGGGTATCAAGGTTATCGAGGATCTGCAGATTGGTTCTGCGGTCACCGGGACCGTGAGCGGATTCAATGATCGCGGTGCCTTGCTGGATTTGGAGGTGGGGGTAGACGCCCTTCTGCCCCTGAAGGAAATCGAGCATTTCAATGTCGTGGACGCCTCGGAAGAACTGGCGATCGGTCAGGAAGTCGACGTGCTGATCCTGCGGGTGAGCAACCGCACGCGCCATATTGAGGTGTCACGCAAGCGCCTGTTGGATCCTCCGGAGGATGAAGGAGTTGATATGCCGCCGGAAGAACCGGACCTGCATCCCATGAGCGCCATGGAAATGGCTTTCATGAAAGCACGGCAGCAGTCCGGCAAGTCCCGCAAGAAACGCAAGAAACGGTCACAGCGCGTGGCCCAGGACGATGTGATCGCCCGCATGTTGCACGCAGACAACAAGGATAACCCATGATGAAAGGCTAACCCGCCATGTAAACCCGGTCTGTAGGGACGATTTCCGATTGTGCCCTATTGTTCGTCTCAGCTGATATTCCAATGCACACCTACATCGCACCTGATGAACGACTTCCCCTTCGGCTGTATTCATCCCATCCCGACGAATCCCTCGCTACCAGCGGTCTCCAGGCGATTGTGTCCCACAGCCCCAGTACCATGGGGCAGGGTCATGTAACATTCTGCGCCGTACTGGGCTTTCCGGGTATTCCGGCGTTATTGCCCAGCCGTGAAGCCAGTCAGCTGGCCCAGGTCCTGATCACCCAGGTCCAGGATACATATGACAAGGCCCATCAGGGCGGTATACAGGCACTGGAAGCAGTGCTGCAAACCTTGCATCAATATGTACAGTTTATAAACCGGGATTATCAGGCGCCCATCAGGGGTTATGCCAGCTGTGCCGAGATCCGGAAACACAACCTCAGCATCGCCTGCAGCAGCGGGTCTCTCAATGTGGTGCTGCGCAGGGATGTGGCCGACATCTTTCCCCTGGCGGATCCGGGATACGAAATAGGTACGGTCGGGACATTGGACGTCAAAACCTATGAGGCCGTGTTGCCCGAATCCGGGGCGATCTTTATGGGCTCGGACGCCTGGTGTACATTCGGCATTGCCTCCCGCCAAGCCGGCGCAGCCCGCAGGGACTTGGCCAATGCCGTAGCGTCCGCCCAGTCTCCCGACGGGTTCCGAGACGTGGAATACTTTCACGCCCGCAACCCAGAGCACATCATGTTGGGTCTTCTTATGGGGATGCCCGTGGCGGACCGCATTACCAAAACGCCGGCCAAAACCTTTGTGCCACCGCACGCTCCCGCAACCGAACCGGAAAATGCGGACTCGCCCCCGGCGGACACCGCTGCCGATTCCGCGATCCCCGCTGCGGCCGCCGCCACCGCCCCTGGGGACACTGTCATGCGGAGCGAGGCGGAAACGGAATTTACCCCCTCTGCGTCTGATTCCAGGCTGCACATCTGGGGCAACCTCATTAGCCAACGACTCATGCGTTGGCTTAGCGAGATCTTTCCCGATCCACAGGCGAATGCCCCCATGCAGCCGGCATCGCTACCGGCAGCACCTGTCGCTTCTCCCCCCGCGGCAACCCCCGCCCCCGTGATCGAGAAGACGCTCCCCCCGGCAACACCGGCCGTACCGCCTGAGGAAACGACAACTGCCCCGGCAGGGCCCCCTCGGCCAGCGCCAACTCCCGAACTCCTGCCTCGCGAAGCCAACCGCCCTTGGGTTGCCATGATGCTGTTGGCCCTGTTCGTAGTGGTGCCCCTTGCTTCCTGGCTGGCGTTCAGTGTCAATGCCGAATCCCCGGTGGCCAGCGATACCACCATCATCACACAGGCGAACCAGCATGTACAGGCAGCCAAGAACCATTTGGCCGACGGGCAAAATGAGAAGGCCCAGGAGCAATTGCAGTTGGCCAGCAACTTGATCCAGGCATCCCAGAATGCCGCAGGACTGTCCCGTCAACTGCAATCCGTCCAGTTGGAAATCCGTCTGCTGTGGGATGATGCCTTCCAGCTGGTACCCCTGGTAGGCTTGACGGACCCGCTCGTGCAATTCACCGCCGAAATGGCACCGTCCAAGGTCATTGTCCATATTCAGGATCTCTATATCCTGGATTCCCGTTTGCATGCCGTGTACAAGTACCGCCTTGATGCATTGCAGGCGAACGGATCGCGCAGCCCGCAGCGCCTGGTCCAGGAAGGCGACATCATTGACGGCAGGGAAGTAGGACGCATCAGGGATATGTCATTTCAGCCCACCAAGACCGCCTACAGCGATAAACCGAGCCTGTACCTGATTGATGACAACCGCAATATTCTGCAATACAACAATACCGATTTGATGTCGGTCGTGGACTTTGACCAACGCGCCACCTGGGAGACGCCTGTCCTGATCGATTTCTATTCCAACAGGATGTATGTGGCCGACGCCGGCCAGGGCCAGATTTGGCGCTACAATCTGAACAATACCGTGGTCAAGCAGGAAGGCTGGCTGAATGAATCCATCAACCTCTCCCAGGCGATACGCATGCATGTGGATGAACAGATCTGGATGCTGTTCGACAACAATACCGTGCTGCTGCTGGGACAGGGAGACGACGACACCTTGCCCGCCAATGTGCAGAAGCCGTTCGGTTTGGACAAGGCCATCAGTTTTGACAGTCGCTTTACCGATCTGGAAGTAGGACTCAACCAGGACAATTACCTCTTGCTGGTGGATCCGGGACTGTCCAGTATCCTGGTGCTGGACAAGGAAAGTGGCGATTATCAGCACCAGTTGGTGGCGCCGGAAGGTGCCGACGATCTCTTTGCCAACTTGAAGGATGTCTATGTACATCGGGGCAAGATCTACATTCTGACCGAGGATTCCCTGTACGAACACGGCTTCAGCCCGTAGCCAAAAGAGCATGACCACCCACTTCATGTTGTCGGGCCATCGCGCGCGCCTATCCGTTCCTGTCCCTTGGCCCCAGCCCCGGAACAGCGTCCGTACCAGGTATCGGCTCTGCGGTTAAGGCAAGATTTTCTCTCCACTCTGGCCTGCACAGTGGTAGAGTCTAGTCATGGCAGGTGGCCCTGTGGTGCCGCGGCACGGCAGATGCCATCAGCCCCCGATGCCCTTTGGCCTGCGGATCCTTTCCCTGATCCCTCTGAAGACCGATTCCAGGCTTTATCCCCTCGATCTTCTTCGCATTCATGATCAGGCAAGACTCTTCCGACAACCTCAGCCATATTCCCGACGACATTCCCCATCGGCTCGCACCCAGAAATCTTCTGTGGTGGACGGTCTCTACCGCTGTGATTTGCAGTGTCTTGGGCAGTATCACCTTCTTTGCCGGCATCCAGCTGTATGACTGGGCCTATGCGATGGGCCGGACGTCCCTTCCTACTCTGCAGGCCGTGGAACCCCCGGCTTCACTGCACAGAACCGGCGAGACCGGAAACCCGGTGCCCCAGGCAATGACAGCGGTGGCCAATCCGGATCGGGAGCTTGTCGATGACTCGTCCGCACCAGCCAAGCCTCCCGTTTACATTCAGCTGGAGTCTCCGGCACGCCTGAACATCCTGATGTTGGGGGTGGATGCCCGTCCCGATGACACGTCCCTGCCCCGGACTGACACCATCATGGTGATGAGTCTGGACTGGGCCGCCGGGACCGTCGATCTGCTTTCCATTCCCCGGGATCTCTGGGTCCCGGTTCCCGGTTTTGCCCCCACCAAAATCAATCTGGTGTACTCCATTGGGGAGCGTTTTCACGATGGCGGCGGCGAGGAACTGCTCCGCGACACCATTGCCCGTTTCATCAATCAGCCCATTCACAACTACGTGTGGGTCAATTTTGATGGCTTTGTGCAATTCGTGGATCAGATTGGCGGCATCGATCTTTATGTCCCACAGGCCATTCGGGATGAGAAGTACCCCACCACAGACTACGGTGTGGAAACATTCGAGCTGGAAGCGGGGTACCAGCACCTGGATGGCACAACCGCCCTCAAGTATGCCCGGACCCGTTCCCAGGACGGCGACTACACCCGAAGCAGTCGGCAACAGATCGTCATTGAGGCCATTCTGCAAAAGGCCACGAATCCCGCCCATTCCGGAGATTTGCTGCTGGCAGCCCCGGAAATTTTCAGAACCCTGTTGGGCAACTTCGAATCCGATTTGTCACTCCCCCAAATGATTCAGCTGGCCAAGGAAGTCCTGGTACAACCGCCGACGCTCGGCACCACCCTCGTGCTGGACAGTCGTCTGGGTACCGAAGGATTTTCCGATGAAGGCATGTGGGTGCTGATTCCGGACCGGAGGAAAATCCGAGAGGTGCTGGGGCAATTCTTTCAGGTCTCGGCCACTGTGATCCCCACCGCAGGATCCTGAGGCCATGGCCAGCCCCTACCGCACGGGCATGCCCGGTCCAGTTTGACGGTGCCCGATGCCTCCCCTCTTGCGGCTTGTTCGTCCTGGGCATTGGGTCAAAAGCCTTTTTGTTTTGGTGGCTCCCTTCTTTGACGGCGCTCTCCTGGACGCGGCGCTGGCCCTGGACCTGTTGCTGTTGCTCGTGGGGTTTTCCCTGGCAGCCTCTTCCGTATATGCCTACAATGATGCCGCAGATGCCGCCCTGGACAGGCTGCATCCTGCGAAACGTCTGCGCCCGGTGGCGGCCGGGATTGTCTCCCCGCGCATGGCGAAGCGGACCGCTGTCCTGTGTGCACTAATGGCCCTGCTGGCCAGTCTGGGGGCGGGGACGCAGGTAGTACCGGTGACCTTCGGCTACCTGGCGATCAATTTCGTGTACTCCCTGTGGCTGAAACACGTGCCGTTTCTGGAAATCCTGATGATCGCGTCCGGTTTCCTGTTGCGGGTGGTGGCCGGGGCTCAGCTGACCGGGGTGACCCACTTCAGTCCCTGGCTCTATCTTTGCGTCTTTTTCCTTGCCATATTGCTGATCATGGGCAAACGGCACAGTGAACTGGTCGAACTGGGCCCCAGGGCCGTACGGCACCGTCCCAGTCTGCAGCGATTCTCCCTGTCCCTCACCACATGCGCCATTTGGCTTTGCGGTCTGGTGTTGGGCATTATCTATACAGGATATGCCCTGATGGCCACCACCCGTGTGGTATCCAACATCTGGATGGGGATCACGGCCATTCCCGTCTGGTGGGGCATTGGGTACTACATGAAGCTGGTCCTGACCGACAACAAGGGGGGTGAGCCGGCCAGTCTGCTCTGGGAAAGACCGCTCCTGCCGGCCATCCTGCTGGTCTATGTGACATTGACAAGCCTTCTCATTTACGTCTTCATGCCAGGTACATAATGCGCGCTCCCAATCTGCTTTTCATATTGTCGGACCAACACAACCGGGATGCCATGGGATGCATGGGACATCCTCATGTGCAGACTCCACATCTGGACCGCCTGGCCCGGGAAGGCACGAACTTTACCGCGGCCTATACCCCCAGTCCGATCTGTGTGCCGGCGCGGGCCGCCCTGGCGACGGGCCAATATGTCCACCAGCTTCGGGCCTGGGACAATGCCTGTCCCTACACCGGCGAACCGGAAAGCTGGCATCATCGCTTGCGCCAGGCTGGCATCACAGTGGACTCCATTGGCAAACTGCATTTCCGCAGTGACCAGGACGACAACGGCTTCGGCCGTGAAATTGAGCCCCTGCATGTTGTGGACGGTCAGGGGGATCTGTTGTCCTGTATCCGGCACGACCCGCCATTCCGGGACAAGCGGCCCGGCATCCTGCAGGCCGGACCTGGGGAATCCACCTATTTGGCCTATGATCGCCGCAACACAGCGCATGCCTTGCGCTGGCTCAAGGAGCATGCAGCGGATGACAAGCCATGGGTCCTGTTTCTGTCCTATGTCTGTCCGCATCCACCCTACATCTCGCCCCCGGCGGACTACGGCCTCTATCCGCCCGATGCCCTGGAACTCCCGCCCCAGGCCCTGGGCCATGCGCGACCGAACCATCCCGCGTTAGGGTATTTCCGGCGTTTCTTTACCCTGGAAGAGGATCTGGGCGAACAGGCCATGCGCAACATGATGGCGGCCTACTTTGGCGCTTGCACCTTCCTGGACCGGCAGATAGGGCAGGTCCTACAGGCTTTGGATGCCTTGAATCTGGCCGACTCTACGCGTGTCATCTATTCCAGCGACCATGGTGAGAGCCATGGAGCACGGGGGCTGTACGGCAAATTCACGCTCTTTGACGAAGCCTGTGCTGTACCTTTCCTGATGCGGGGCCCAGACATTCCGGTCCAGCATGTCGCCGACACCCCCGTTTCCTTGCTGGATTGCTTCCCCACCATTTTGGCCAGCAC
>CAXXOQ010000071.1:0-28889 GCA_963664185.2 Caldilineaceae bacterium
TCTTGGACTTGGTGGGCAACGACGTATGGACGGGAATCACCTCTTCCGCGAGACCCTTGTTGCCGTTGTAATCCGTCTCGATCCAGCTGGCAATCTGTTCTCCGTAAGCATGGGATAACTGCAGGGAGAGCGTCAATTCGATGTTCTCACGCTCCTGCGGATGGGCCAGGGGAAGGTCTCCCACCACCTGCAATGCCTGATAGTCCAGCAGATGAAAGTCTTCCTCCATCAGGATGTCCCTGACGTTGTCTGTGTGTTTTTCCAAACCGATGACAAAGGACTCCACATCATCCCTTTCGTAAACCAGCTCCAGCAGGGAATCCAGCATCAGGGAAAAGGCCTGCTTGCCCTGCGGCTCCCAATCCAGGTTGATGCCCCAATCAAACACACTGACGGATTCTGCGGCGTATTGCAAGCCGACATAGCCGCATACGCCAGACGGGCCTTCAATGACATGAGTTTCCAGATCCTGCACGAAAATCTTGCGACCGGCAACGTAGCGAAACAACAGGCGTTTCCACCAGGTATTGGCAATGTGTTCAATCGCTACGCGATCGCTGGAGATACCAGACATCCACATGTCAATCACGTGGGCGTAGTCGGAAGCAGCCGCACGGCGGCAGTGAAATTCAGTTGACATATTTCAGTGACCTCGGGCACTGGGGCTAAAGCCAGCGTTTGCGCTTGAAAAAGACCAGCATGCCTATCACCACCACACCGCAAATTCCCCACACGGCCGGATAGGCCCAGGGCCTGGCCAATTCAGGCATGTACCGGAAGTTCATGCCATAGATGCTGGTGAGGAAGGTAAGGGGAATAAATACGGTGGCCATCATGGTCAGTACTTTCATCACCTCATTCAGTCTGTGGTTGGCCAGCGTGAGGTGCGTGGTCATGGTGCTTGTGGCCAGATCGCGCAGGGAAGCTGTCAGGGCGATCAGATGCTTGGCCTGATCATGGGTATCCTGGAAGAATATGCGCGCTTCCGGGGAATGCATCCGAAGTGTTCGTGGCCAAGCCGGTACAGGACTTGGGCCTGGGGTTCAACAATACGGAACAGCCGTAGCGCGGTACTCTTGGCACTCAATATATCCTCCATGATTTGGTGTTCGCTGGCCGTGGAAAGATTGCGCGTAAAAATGACATCCCCCAAGGAGGCCAATACTCCTTCGAAATCCTCCAGATGCGCGCGACTTTGGTCCACCTGCTGATCCAGCAAGTGGTAGAAAAGCTGCGCAGGACCATGCGCCAGACCTTCATACCGGTGCCAACCGGGATCCTTCGCATGGGCAAAAGATCCTTCCCTCTCGACAGTGACCGTGATCAGGACCCTGTGACCTATGATGGCGGTGTGTTCGACAATCTCCAGTTGCAGTGGGCTACTGGGAGAATGGATGGAATGGAAAACCACTACCAGATAGTCCCCATAATTGTCAATCTTGGGTGTCCCTTCGAGCAGCCAGGCATCTTCATAGGCCAAGGTATGCACAGGAAAGAGATCATGCAGGGACAAGGGACAATTCCTCCTTGGAGGGTGCCACCAGGTCCAGCCACAGGAGACCCTTGCCCTCCCGCATATACCCCTGCAGTATCTGGTGGGAGGGATTGGGCTGTACCCGGGCATCGGGTTCCCGCAGGATAATGTCAAGCACAGACGGTTTCTCCTCTACCACCGCGAATCATGGCCCGTTCCGGGAGCTTGTCCCGCTTCATGCAGACAGGACAGGAATGCATGAACGTCCCCGTACATCCGGAATGATTCGGGCAGCCGGGCGACCTGGTTGGGCCAACCTCTTCTTCGGATAACAGAGCACCTGCGGCATTGACGATTCCTGCCACGTGCAATATAATATCGGATATTGCAAATGATGCAATTTCGGCTCCTGCATTGGCGCATTACATGGCAGTTATCAGAGTACCATTTGCTACACGCAATCGAACGGTATCCAGTCCGCGCTGTACGCTGGTGGATTCCGAGGAATCGTTTCGGCAACTGTTGCGGGTGCTGGAAGTGCATTCCCTCATTGCCTTTGATACGGAAAGCAACAATTTCCACAGCTATAACCCGCGTATCTGCCTGGTGCAATTTGCGGTGCACAGGACTTTGCGGTCTGATGGCTTTGGTTCTTCCCTCATTTTCCTGCTGGATCCGGACCGGATAGACCTGCGCCGCTTGCGGACCATTTTCGAGGACCCGGACAAGACATTCATCATTCACTCTGCCACCAATGATTTGGGACAGTTGTGGCAGGAGTTTGGCTTGAGCATAGCCTCGGTGTTTGATACCCAGGTTGCGGCCCGCATGCTCGGCATGCACAGAACATCCCTGACCTCCCTGCTCGAGTCGCAATTTGGGGTGGAACAGAGCAAGAAACCGCAGAACTCGGATTGGGGGCGGCGGCCTTTCTCACCGTCCCAACTGAAGTATGCCTGCCAGGATGTAGCGTTCCTTGGGCCTCTCTACCGCACATTGCTGCATGCCTTGCGCATTCGCAACCAGGTTCCGGAAGCGATGGATATCATGCAGGAAATCGTGCGCCGGGACTATTCCCGTTTTGGATCTCCGATCAAGGTCTTTTGGGATCACAGAGCCACCAAGCGGGTGCCCCTGGCCCTGATGAATGTGTATCGGAGTCTCTGGAATTGGCGAGAGGAGGTGGCCAGGGCTGCCGATTGTCCACGGTTCAAGATTCTGGGCGACAAGGCCTTGCTGGTGCTGACGCGCGAACAGCCCACCGATTCCACCGCCCTGAAACAGACCCAGTGCCTTACCGCCACCGAATTCAGGCGGTACGGCCCGGAACTGCTGGAAGCCATTGGCAGGGGCAAGAATGAACGGGTTCCCCTGCGGCCGCCCGTCAAAACCCTGGATACAGACACCAAGACGCAAGCTGGTCAGCAGGCGAACCTTTTTGCGGAACTGCGCAAATGGCGGTTCGCTACGTCCCGGGCACGCGGTCTCGATCCCGATATTATTTTGAGCAAGTACGCCCTGGAAGTGATTTCGGAAGACGCTCCCATGACCGTTGAGGCATTGGCCAAACAAAACTTGCTGGGCGAATGGAAGCTGCAGCAATACGGCAGGGAGTTGGTACGTATCGTCAGAGCCATTGCGCTGGGGTCATGACTTCCGCCCCCTGCCGGACAGGCAGGACGCGACCGGCAGGGAGGAAGTGTCACGATGCGGCCATTCGGTAAGGCGATTGGTGCCTGGGTCCCCCACTTTCCGTTATCCTGGCGCCCTGGCTTGGCCCTGCGAGGATGTTCATGCTGGAAATACGGGAATTGAATCCTACAGATGAGGAGATTGAGTGCTGTCTTGACGTGGGCCACCGTTGTTGGCCGGAACATCCCCGCTCCACGCTGGAGAATTGGAGGTTTCGGGAACAGGAATGGCGCCAGGGCAAGTTCCGCCACGATTTTGCCGTGACCCTGGACAGCCGTATTATCGGCTTTGGCACAGTCCTTGAACCCTACTGGCTAACAGCCCAGGGCAAATACCAGTTCAACTACGATCTCCTCCCTGAACATGAAGCCATGACCATACAGGGCAGACCGGTGCACTCCCTGATACAGGACTATGTGCTGGCGCAGTTGCACGACAAGGATGTTCTTTGTCTGCTTACGGGCATGCGGGAGGACAAGGATATCCGGGTGGCCTGGCTCCAGGAACAGCAGTACTATTCGACCATGCGTTATCCCACTTCAACGCTGGAGGTAGCCAGTTTCGATTTTGCGCCGTTTGCCGGATATGTGGAGCGCGTGGAAAAGAGTGGCATTGCCTTCTGTTCGCTGGCACATCTGCAGGAACACGATCCCGACTGGAAGTCAAAGCTGTATGCAATCTGGAAGGAAATCGAACTGGATGTGCCTTCTCCCGACCCCCCGCGACCGGTACCTGAGGATGAGTTTGAGAAAGTGTTTCGCCATCCTGCCTTCAGCCCCGACTTGTGGGTGATCGCAGTGGATATCAGTAACGGTGCCACCGAAGCACCGTGCGGACCTTATGCCGGTGTGACGGCAGTCGGGGCAGCGACCACACAGCCTGAGCACTGGAACATCTGGTTGACAGGGGTCGCACGGGCCTATCGCCGTCGGGGCATTGCCACCGCCATCAAATTGACTTCCATTGCCTTGGCCCAGAAACGCAAGGCCAGGCGCTTTGAAACCGGCAATGAAGAGAACAACCCCATGTACGATATCAACTTGAAACTGGGATTTGTACCCAAGCCCGCATGGCACGACTGGGAACGGTCACTGACGGCTGTTAGCCCAGACGCGGTTCCCGGCCCCGCCATGCCTCAATAGCACCAGGTGGACTTGAACTATGACTCATCATCGCTTTGTACCGGATCGGTACTACAATACCTTGGGCACGCATGCTGAGGTGCTGGTCGTGCAACCGGGAGATACGGTGTCCACGACGACCGTTGATGCCCGTGGGGTAGATGCCCACGGGCAGTTGCGGAGTTCAGGCCCCAACCCGATGACCGGTCCCTTCTATGTGGAGGGAGCCCAGCCAGGTGATGCCCTCCGGGTGCAGGTAAAAACCCTCCGGCCCAACCGCACTCACGGCTGGACCCGCAATGTCATCGCCAGCAATGTCCTGGACCCTGACTATGTGCGCGAATTGCCCGATCGGGATGCATCCAATGAAATAACGGACTGGCATGTGGATGTGGCGGCAGGCACGGCCCAGGTGGCGGGAAACGCCCCCACCTATGCCTATCCGCCTCTGTCCCTGGATCCCATGATTGGGTGTTTTGGGGTTGCCCCTGCCGGCGGCGAGGCTATCAGCACGGCCACGTCCGGGCCCTTTGGCGGCAATATGGATTATGTGGGTTTTCGTGAGGGAGTCACCGTCTGGTTTCCTGTCAGTGTTGAAGGCGGCCTCTTCTTCCTGGGGGATGTGCATGCCCTGCAAGGCGATGGCGAGATTGTCGGTACCGGCATTGAAATCTCCAGCGATGTAGAGTTCACCCTGGACCTGGTGCAAGGCCTGGACATCCATTGGCCGCGGGGCATGGACGCGGAATTCCTGTTTGCGGCGGGGAATGCCAGGCCTCTGGATCAGGCCACCCAGCATGCCACCACCGAGATGTCGCGCTGGCTGACGCAGGATCTGGGCATGGACCTGGTGACGGCGCACATCATGATGGGGCAGTGTGTCAAATACGATTTGGGCAATATGTATGATCCAGCCTATACGATGATCTGCAAGCTTTCCCGATCCGACTTGGTGGCCTGGGGCATTGATGTCCCCTGACGGCATGGGTCCGGTTTCAATCGGCGAATGACACGCGGCATTGGGCACTGGACATAACTTCGGGATTGATGATGTAGGGCGGTGTCTTGCCCTGCAATGCCAAACGCACATTTTCGGCGCCTTTGCGTGCCAGTTCCTTGAGGGATTCGAGGGAATAGAAGGCGGAGTGCGGTGTCATCAGGACATGGGGATGCCCCTGCCAGGGAAGAGGCTGGTCGGGGGGTTCATGGCACAAAACGTCCAGGGCCGCGCCCGCGATTTCATGCTTGGTCAATGCTTCCTGCAGGGCGGTTTCATCCACAATGGGGCCCCGGGCGGTGTTGATCAGTACCGCGCTTTCCTTCATGGTCCTGAACGCCTGGGCATTCAGGAGATTGCGTGTTTCCGCTGTCAGTGGGGCATGAATGGACACATAGTCCGACTGGGACAGCAGTTCCTCCAGTGACGAGGCCAACACAAGACCTGGCGGGAGCTGGGCGGTCCTGGTGCGAGGCGAATACACCAGCACCTGCAAGCCGAAGGCCATCGCCTTGGGGACAAGGGCCCGGGCGGTGTTGCCGAACCCGATGAGACCAAGGACCTGGCCCCGGAGGCGCCGAATGGGAAAGTCAGTTGTCCGGTCCCATATGCCTGATTTGACGCGCGCATCCAGCTCCGGCAGTTGGCGGGCGAAAGCGAGAATGTAGGACATGACCTGATCGGTCAGTTCGTCCAGGCAGAAATCGGGGACGTTGGTGACCAGCATGCCGAGTTCCGTGGCCAGCGCCACCGGAATGTTGTCCACGCCTATTCCGTAGCGCCCGATGACCTTGCAGCGGGGGGCAGCGTACAGGGCTTCCTCCGGGACCTGATTCCAGCACGTGAGAATGGCATCGGCCTCCGCCACGCAATCCAGAAGCACTTCGCGGGAATAGTCTGGCACGTATTCCAGAATTGCGCCCGCTGGTTCCAGGACCTTGAGTTCCTCTTCCAGCGATGGCCAGACGATATCGGTCACAAAAACTTTGAACGATGTATCCATGGTAACGCTATAATTTTCCTGTTGTTTTACGTGCCAGAAACGGTCACTCTCTTGACACAGTATAGCAATCCCCTTCTTCCTGAAACTACGCGTTATGCGGGTACAGGATGTCCCAACGGCATGCAGGGTCCTGGACCATGTTGGTAGTCAAGGCGGGCGGAGGCCTGGATTTGGACCCCGATGCCATTGCCGACGATTTGTGCCATCAAATCCAGGCCGGCCGGCGCCTCATCTTTGTCCATGGTGCGGCGGAACACACCAATGAAATTGCGACGGCGCTGGGACATCCCCCCGAGTTTGTGGTCAGTGAAAGCGGCATTACCAGCCGCCGCACAGATCGCGAGACCCTGGAGATCTTCCATATGGTGTATTGCGGCAAGATCAACAAGATGTGGGTCGAGAAACTGCAGGCCCGGGGCCTGAATGCCGTGGGTCTCAGTGGAATGGATGGTCGCATCATTCAGGGTCGCCGCAAGGCCCGTATCCGTGTCCGGCAAAATGGCCGCCGCATGGTAATCCGGGACGACTGGACAGGTTCCGTGGATACCGTGAATCCGCAACTTCTGGATCTGTTGCTGGACAACGGTTTTCTGCCGGTCATTTCCCCGCCCGCCCTGTCCCATGACAATGAATCCATCAATGTGGACGGGGATCGCATGGCCGCGCTGCTGGCGATCCATTACCGGGCCGACTGGCTGGTGTACCTCAGCGATGTGCCCGGCTTGCTGCGGAACTACCCGGATGAAGATACCCTGATCACCGCAATTCCCCCGAGACGACATCCACGGATTTCTGGATGTCGCCCAGGGCCGCATGAAACGGAAGGTCATGGGGGCCCAGGAAGCCCTGGATCAGGGGGTAGGCAAGGTTGTGTTTGCGGATGGCAGACGTGATAAACCTATACGAAGCGCCCTGGATGCCGGGGCAGGAACTCATATTGGATAAAGGTGGGGACTGACGTGAATGTTGCCAGGGCCGAATGGACGGCGATCGAGGAGCAGGTGGCGGGAGGTTTGTTCATCAAGCGGGGTGACATGCTCTTCAGCCACGGCGAAGGAGTCTATCTCTTTGATACGGATGGCACGCAGTATCTGGATTTCACCTCGGCGCAAGGCGTGGCGATGCTGGGGCATGCGCATCCGGGTGTAGCCCAGGCGATCGCGGCCCAGGCTGGGCAGTTGATGTCCCTGCCCTCCTTTCTGTATGGCACCACCCGGGCGCGCTTTATGGCGAAGATCAGGGAAGTGCTCCCTGCCCATCTCCCCCATGTCTTGCTCTGCAACAGCGGTACGGAAGCCATTGAAGCCAGCATGAAGTTCGCCCGTCTGGTAACGGGCCGCCCGCAATTGGTGTCTGCTACCCGGTCCTTTCATGGCCGCACGACCGGCGCGCTGGCCCTGACCTGGAATCCCAAGTCCAAGGTTCCCTTTCAACCCCTGATGCCTGAGGTCACCCATACCCCCTTCAACAAACCGGAGGCCCTGGCCACGGATGTGACGGAGAATACGGCAGCCCTGTTTCTGGAAATCATTCAGGGCGAAGGCGGGGTCAATCTGGCTTCATGTGCGTATCTGCAAGCGGCACAGGCGGTCTGCCGGGAAAAAGGCGCCCTGCTGGTCATCGACGAAATTCAGACCGGCTTCGGGCGTACGGGATACTGGTTCGCCCATCAGCATGCGGGTCTGCAACCCGATCTGGTGTGCATGGCCAAGGGCTTGGGCGCCGGCTTTCCGATAGGTGCCGTAGCCTTTACCGAAGCTATCCGTGACCACATGTACATGGGGGTGCACGGCAGTACGTTCGGGGGCAATCCCCTGGCCTGTGCGGCCGGCCTGGCGGCCCTGTCAGCGTACCAGAACGAAAATGTTATCGAGCACGCAGCGCAGGTGGGGGCGTACCTCATGGAGAATCTGCAATCCCGGTTGCAGGACCGCCGCATCATTCGGACCATCCGGGGCCGGGGACTGATTGTCGGCATCGAATTGCGTACCCACGTGGCCCCCTTCATGAAAACGCTGTTGCAGGATCACCGTATTCTGGTACTCAATGCCGGACCGCGCATCCTGCGGCTCCTGCCACCCCTCGTTGTGGAAGAGTCCCATGTGGACGAAGTGCTGGAGGCTCTTGCTTCCGTCTTGCCGGCATAAGGAGCAGCCTCATGTTCACCATAGATTTCCGCGATTACGGCCAAATCCGCCACCTGCGCAAGACCCGGGGCAAACCCTTCGTCATCGCCCACCGGGGAGCATCCGCGGCGGCTCCGGAAAACACTGTACATGCCTTTCAGCTGGCCCTGGACCAGGGGGCGCACATTGTGGAAACCGACTTGTGGTTCACCCGGGACCGGCAGATCGCCCTGCTGCATGATCGAACCCTGGCGCGCACTACCGGCCAGACGGGGGCCGTGACCGAGATGGAGCTGGCAGAACTGCAGGACATTCCTACCCGTATGCCGGGAGGCAGCACGCCGACCCCCTACACGATTCCGGCCTTGACCGACCTGCTGGACCTGTCCCGGCAACGTCAATCCGGCCTGTTGCTGGAACTCAAGGACCCGCGTTTCACCCTTCCCGGGTATGGAGACATCCTGATTGATCTCCTGCGCGAGTACGGAATGCTGTCTACAACTCTGATTATCTCTTTTTCCCTTCCCTGTCTGCGGGCCATTCGCAACCTCTGTCCTGAGTTGCCTGTAGGGCGTGTGGGGCCTCAGCATCCTGCAACCTGACGCGGAGTGGGATCTGATAGGGCCGCCGTTCCCCAGCCTGTTTGCCAATCCGTTGTTCATGCCCATGGCCCGCCGGTATCAGTCCCTGGTAGCGCCCCTGGACCCGCATCCCGAAAAACGGGTGGAATTCTACCAGCGGATCGGTGTAGATGCCATTCTGGCCGATGATGTAGCCCAAACCGTCAGCTTGCTGGAGACGGAGGGGCCACCTGCCCCCAATTAGATGGGATGCAGGCCCGGAAAGCCCAGGCCCAGGGTCTCATCCCAGCCCAACATCAGATTGACGGACTGCATGGCGGTTCCGGCCGCCCCTTTCATCAGGTTGTCCAAGGCGCACAGGGTAACCAGCCGTCCGGTACTTGGGTCCAGGGCAAAGCCCACATCGGCGTAGTTGCTGCCCGCCAGAATCTTGGGTTCCGGCAGCCGATACAGGCCCTTGGCTTCTTTCACCAGACGTACAAACGGCTCCTTGCCGTATGTCTGGCGGAAGGCTTTCCAAATGTCTCGCTCCGTACACGCGGTAGACACGAAGGCATGTACCGTGGCCAGCGCACCCCGTACATTGTCCACTGCCGTGGCACTCATATGAATCCCCATTTCGTGCCCTTGCCAGCCCAGTACCTGCTGTATTTCTGCCGTGTGCCGATGCCGCACGGGCGCAAAACTGCGCATGGCCCCGGACCGGACCGGATGATGAGAGCCCTCATTGGCCTTGTTGCCGGCTTCACTGCTCCCCACCTTGACTTCACAGACGACGGATGTGTTGCCGTTTAACAATCCTGTCCTGGCCAGGGGCAACAGGGCCAGATTCACCGCCGTGGCATTGCAGCCTACGCCCGTAACAAAGCGGGCCTGGCGGATTGGATCGCGGTTGACTTCCGGCAAACCGTACACGAAGCGATCCAGCCAATCCGGTGCCAAATGCTCATGACCGTACCATTCGGCATAGACCTCAGGATTGGACAGCCGAAAGTCTGCACTGCAGTCCAGGAGATAGTCCGCTTTCTGCGCCAGGGTCTCAATGCGCCGCATCGCCTGGCCGTGAGGCAGACAAAGACACAGCAGATCCACCGTTTCCAGATCCTCAAGGCCGCTGAATTTCAGTTTGGTTCGTCCGCGCAGATTGGGGTGGGTGAAATGCACAAAGGAACCCCGTTGGCGCTCGCTTGTGACCTGGTGGACCCGGATATGCGGATGATCCAGCATCAGGCGCAGCAATTCGCCCCCAACGTAACCGGAACCTCCCACAATCGATGCTGTAACTTTTGCGGTCATAGGGTTGCCGGTATCAGCGTGAATGCCATCGCGATGGACTGGGGACAGGACAACGGGCAGACATCAAGGGCCTTCCGCGGCCATGCGCAATACATAGTCCGCAATACACCCGGGTATGTCGACTCCCGTAGGCGCCACACTGTTGCGGAATTCCATGGTGTGATTCACTTCATTGACCAGGAATCCCCGGCTGGAGTCTTCCAGGACATCTACTGCCACAATACCACCCCCTACCGCCTCTGCCGCCTGGACACACAAGTCGTTCAGAGCCGGCGTTACGGGGCAATTGGATGACTTCCCGCCGCGGGCCGTATTGGTAATCCAGTGGGGGGAGTCGCGGTAGATGGCACATATGGTTTCATCGCCCACCACAAAGGCCCGGATATCCCGCATGGGCTTGTTGATGTATTCCTGCACGTAGTAAATCTGGTGCTGATAGGTACCCAGCACTTCCTTGTGTTCAATAACGGCTTCGGCGGCTTCCCGATCATTGACTTTGCTCAGGAGGCGTCCCCAGGAGCCCACGGCCGGCTTGAGCACGACTGGATAGCCCATCTCCTCAATGGCCTCCAGGGCACTGCTGGCGGAATAGGCCACGGCCGTGCGGGGGGAAGGCACCTGGCAGCGCGCCAGGGCGGCCGTAGTGAGAATCTTGTCGCCGCATGTATCCACAACGTGGGCCCGGTTGACCGTCGGAATGTTCCAGCTGTTCAGGATGCGCAAGCTGGTCAGGGCCCGACTGTGGGAGATGCATCGTTCCAGAATGACATCGTATTGTTGCCATGTCTGCATGGCCGTTTCCTGGTCGGAGGCAAGGGTGAACACCAGTTTGCGGTCATCCAGCAGTTCAAATGCTGCCTTGCGCTTCTCGAAAGCGGCAATCAGCATCTTTTCCTCCAGCCGGACCCGACCGAACAGGATTCCTATGCGCATGGTGCACCAGCCCAGGTAGAGACCCAAACGGCGTGGCCGTTCATTCGCCGTAATCCTCGGCGTCTTCTTCCAGTTCTTCCAGGGCAAAGGGATCGAGATCGATCACCTCGAATTCCGAAGCACAGCCGTCACACTCCACGATTTCGTTCAGCATGACGGTGACCAGTTCAATCTCATGGGCACACAGCGGACATTCCACCTCGCCACTGGCGGTTGCGGTTTGAACACTCATATTGACCTCGTTACGATGCATGCAATTGGGCAGGGAACAGACTAGGCTAGCGATTGCTGTACATAGGGAATCAGGCCTCCGGCTTCCAGGATGCGCATGACATCAGGACTGAAGGGACTGAAGGAGAATACGGAATCCCGCGCGGGGTACTGGATCCTGGATTGTGCCAGGGAAATGGTCACTGTCTCACCTTCCTCGGCCCTTTCAACAAACTCGGGGCACTCAATGACCAACAACCCGTTGTTGATGGCATTGCGGTAGTAGATGCGACTGAAGCTCTTGGCCACAATCGCACTTACGCCGGCAAAGACCAAACAGGAAACCGCCTGTTCCCGGCTGGAACCACAGCCCCAATTGGTGCCGGCCACCAGAATGTCGTTGGGCTGCACCTGATCCGCAAAGTCCGGTTGCAGATCTTCCAGGGCATGCGCGGCAATTTCCGCCGGATCCTGCAGCGTGTAGGTGTACTTGCCCGGGAAAATGACATCGGTATTTACGTTGTCACCAAACTTCCAGATGCGGCCTGTAATGCGATCGGCGGGCATGGTCTGCCTCCCATGACTGGGGCGCAAGCTAAAGGGAGCGGGGATCCGCGATGTACCCGGTGACCGCACTGGCGGCCACCACGGCCGGGTTGCTGAGATAAATGTCAGCATCCGGTGTACCCATGCGTCCCCGAAAGTTGCGGTTGGCACTGGAGATGGTGACTTCCCCCGGCGCGGGAATACCGAAGTGGTTGCCCATGCAAGGACCGCAGCCCGGCACACCAATCATGACGCCGGCTGCCACCAGAGTATTGACATAACCAAGATCCATGCTTTCCTGCAGCACCCGGCTGGAGGCCGGAATGACCACCATGCGGGTATGCGGGGCCAATTTGCGATGGCGCAGAATGCGGGAGGCCGCGGCTATGTCTTCCAGACGGCCGTTGGTACACGTACCGATGAAGGCCTGGTCTACGCGCACATCCTGCAGATCGGAAACAGGCACGACATTGTCCACGTTGTGGGGACAGGCCACGTAGGGTTCCAGATCGGCGGCATCATAGAAGTACTCGGCTTCCAGATCGCAGCCATCGTCCGGATAGATGCAGGCGGCCGTCAATTCCTCCCTGAGAGCCGCCATCTGATCCGGCTGGGCTTCCTGTCCATACAGGCGCTGGGCCAATCCCTGGGTACAGTACGCCAGCGTGGCTTCATCCGGACAGATATAGGCGTTCTTGGCCCCAAACTCCGCCATCATGTTGGGCAGGACCATGCGGGAGTCCAGTGACAGCGCGTGTATGCCGGATCCCGCAAATTCAATGGATCGGTACAAACCGCCATCCGCACCGAGGTCACCGATGATCCTGAGGGCAAAATCCTTGGCGGTAACCCCCTCAGGCATGGTGCCCGACAAATGAATGCGCAGGGTGGCAGGCACTTTGAGCCACAATTTGCCGGTGGCCCAAAGGGCTGCGACCTCGCTCCGGCCTATGCCTGCCCCAAAGGCCCCCAGCCAGCCAAAGTGCGGCGTATGGGAATCGGCCCCCAGAATCACCTGGCCGGGGCGTACAATCACTTCCTCCGACAACACCTGATGACAGATGCCCCGACCCGTCTCGAAGAAGTGGCGGATGCCCTGTTCCTGCACAAACTCCCGGATTTCCCTGTGGTTCTGGGCGTGTACGGGGGTAGGGGCCGGCACAGCATGATCCAGGGTAATGGCCAGGCGGTCCGGATGCCGGACGCGTTGCTGCCCAAACCGGCTCCAGGTTTTCCGGATGGCTGCCGTATTGTCGTGACTGAGAATGACATGCGGCGCCACATCCAGGATTTCCCCTACGGCCGCACGGGTTGTGCCGGCCGCCTGGGCAAGCGCCTTTTGGGCGAAGGTTTGCGGAAGACTGCGAGAAGAAGACATGGCATTGAACGTGTCAGACGGTTGCGGGTACGGCTTCACCGGCTACCGGGGACCGGTGGGGAATATGGGGGGCTTCCCCCACATCGCGGAGCAGGGCGTCGACATCGTCCAGGCTGATTTTCCGCTGATCGGCCAGCGCCTTGATCTGGGACGTAATCGCCTTGATTTCCGCATCGGACAGCTGCAGATTGAGTTGGGCGGCGCGGGACTTCACGGCGTTCCACCCCACCAGGCGGTGGGCGACCAGAATGTAGCGCTCCAGGCCGAAATCGTGAGGATCCAGGATCTCGTAGGTACTGGGACTGTTGAGCATGGCCTTGGAATGAATGCCGGCCTTGTGCATGAAGGCGGCGTAGCCCGTAATGTAGTTGTTGAAGGGAACGTTGACTTCCACCAGATCGGCAATCAGGTTGTCAATTTCGCGCAACATCGCCAGATCATATTTGGCCTTGACGATTTCGGGCACCCGGGAGTACATGCGGGCTACCAACCCTCCCAAGGGGGTGATGCCGTTGCGCTCGCCGATGCCCAGAACGGAAGTGTCAACGTGGGTGGCTCCGGCTTCCAGGGCACAGTAGGAATTGGCGATGGCGCAACCGGTATCGTTGTGACCATGGAATTCAATGTCACAGGATACAACACGGCGCAGGGTACGGACCAGCTCGTACACCTGGCGGGGATCGGCCACGCCTACGGTATCCGCAATCCCGACCCGATCTACGCCCAGGTCATCCACGGCACCGTAGACCGTCAGCAGATCATCGATGTCGCTGCGGAAGCTGTCTTCGCTGCTGAAGCGCACTTCCAGGCCGTATGATTGGATGAAAGTGATGACCTCGCGGGCCTGTTCCACGATCGCGGGGATATCCTTGCCGTGGGAGAATTCCCGCAGGATGCTGCTGGTACCGAACAGGACGTCAATGCCATCCACGCCGGTATCAATGGCCAGGCGGGCATCTTCGATGGTGCAACGGGTGTGCGTCAGGATCTTGGCCTTCAGGCCCAGGCTGCAAATGTATTCGATATCCTCCCGGCTTTGTCGGCTGGCCGCCGGGGACGTCAGTTCCAGGTATTCCACCCCAAACGCGTCCAGGTGCGCGGCGATGATGCCTTTCTGCTCCTGGCTGAAAAATGTATTGGCAAACTGTTCCCCTTCGCGCAGGGTCGATTCGATGATGGCGAATTGTTGAATGCTCACAGGTTGCGTCTCTGCTGAATCGATAGGGTGCCCAGATCAAAAAGGCCGACCGCCCTGAAGTGGGTCGGTCGGCCTGAAGTCATGCTTTCATGGACAGGCACACTGCGACCCCCTTCCCTTTACCGGAAAGGCTTAACTCCCTTGGGCAAGAATGGCGGCTGTCCACAAGTCCTCATAGTAGCAAGATAATAGCAGACGGGAGGCCTAAACGTCCATTTTGTGCCATGCGGAAAGGGTGTCCCGGCCTGCGCCGAAACCGGGTTGGGCAAATCCGCCGCCATCGGGCCTGCGCTCAGGCCGAGGCACCTGCGTAATGCTGCAGTCCCCGGACCCAGAACAGGCGGGCCGCAATGACGAAACCCAGGGGAATCAGGAAGGCCAGCCCTATCTCCCGTCCGCCGACCCGGTCCGTGAGAGCCGTCGCGGGAAAGGTCACGGCCCAGGCCACGGGGATCACGAAGGTCAGCAGGATGCGCAGGAAATCCGGATAGATGGTGACCGGCCACCGGGCCGTCTCAAACAGGGAGTCAAATACTACGAAGATGTTTTCAATCCTGATGAACCAGAAGGTCAGGGTCCCGAGTATGAACCAGAAGGCCAGCACCACCGTAAATCCCACCAGCAGTGCCACCAGGAACAGCAATACATTCGCGGGAGGCACGGACAGGCCGAGCACGGTATGGCTACAGACCACCAGTCCCGCGCCCATGACCAGATCCACCAGGTTCCAGGCTCGCAGACGCTGGATGCAAACGTACAGCTGGGCATCTACGGGCTTGAGCAGGATGTAGTCGAAATTTCCTGTGCGTATGCCTTCCATGAAGCTGTTCAGCCCGGGACGAATGGAGAAGTCAATGAAGCCGCTGACGATCATGTAGACCCCCACCAGCATGATCAGGTCGGCCCGGGTCCAGTCCCCCAGGGTATTGGTATGCTGGAAGATCACCAGGATACTGCCCAGAAACAGGGCCAGGCTGAGGGCGGACACAACGATCCGCTTCAGGAAGTTTGCCCGGTACTGCAGATCTGTCTGGAGGCCTATCCTGGCATGTACCCACACCACCCTCAGCCAATGCACGGTCAGGCCCCCACCGCACCAAACTGGCGAATGGCCGCCTTCCAGATCCCATGCAGAAACAGCAGGATCCCGGCACACCAGGCAAGTTGCACCGCGTAGCCATTCAGAATGGCTGGCAGGTCCAGGGTACCCATGAGGATTTCCACCGGGAAGGCCAGGAACCACGGGAAGGGCAGGTACCGGGCTATGGTTGCGAAACCTGCCGGAAACAGGTCGATGGGCGCTACACGTCCGGAAAAGAACATCAGGACCGTCATGTAGAAGAGATTGGCGGCGCTGATATCCACCATCCAGAACGCCAGTTGCGCCAGGGTCCATTCCAGCAGAAACCGGGCCAGGGCCGCCAGCACCAAAGCGGGCAGGAAGGCCAGCACCTGCCACAGACCAATGTGGAACTGGGGCCGGAACACGATCTGCATCAGGATCAGCACGGGAACCAGCAGTACCACGGTCAGGAGCTTGTATGCGACATTGTTGCATATGTCCCTGTGGATGGGATGGATGGGATGGATCAGCCGCCCTGCCAGCCGTCCTTCCCGAATCAGCAGGGAATACTCGAAGATGATCCAGGTGAAAGTCAGATGATTCACGACCATCACACACATGAAATAGGCAGCAAAGTCACCGGGCGTATAGTGGCCGGCCACACCGCCCTGGGCGCTGGCGGCTGCCTGCCACACCACCAGGAAGATGACGGGCTCCATGACCAGCACCAGCAACCAGATAATCATGGCCATCCGGTACTGCAACTCCTGCAGCATGCTGGTCCTGGTGGCAGTCAGGTAGTACCGGATGTAGCGCAGCACGTGCTGTCTCTGTCCTGGGCAAACACCTGTTCAATGACCTGTTCAATGGGAGGGTCTTCCACGGACATGTCGGTCACGTGGTAATGCGCCAGTATATGGCGGGTCACGGCCATGGCGCGATCCTTGTCCACTTCCAGCTGGTAGGTAAAACCCTCGCGGGCAATGACGTGTCCCAGGGCTGTCAGGTCGGCGTCCATCGTGTCCAGCTCGATGGTCAGGTGCTTGCGGGGCGAAAACTGCTGTACCAGATGAGCCAGTTGGCCATCGAACAGGATGCGGCCATTGTGAATGACAATCACACGGGGACAGAGCGCTTCAATGTCTGCCATGTAATGGCTGGTCAGCAGGATGGTGGAGGCATGGGTCTGGTTGTAGTCGCGAATGAAAGTCCGAAGCCTGTGCTGCATAGTGACATCCAGCCCCAGCGTCGGTTCGTCCAGGAACATGACATGGGGGCGGTGCAGCAGGGCACCGGCCAGCTCACACTTCATCCTCTCCCCCAGGGACAGATTGCGCACGGGTTTCGTCAGCAGGTCCCCCAGATCCAGCAAGTCCGTCAATTCTCCCAGCGTATCCTGATACTGGTCTTCCGGAATGTCATAGACGATCTGGTGCAAACGGTACGTATCCGCCGCCGGGAGATCCCAACTCAATTGATGCCGGTTGCCCATGACCAGGTTGATCTTGCGCAGGTAAGGGTTATCCCGCTTCCAGGGGGTGAAACCGATGACTTCCGCGGTGCCGGATGTAGGGTGCAGCAGGCCTGACAGCATCTTCAGGGTAGTGGTCTTGCCCGCCCCGTTGGGTCCCAGAAAGCCCACAATTTCGCCCTCTTCGATGGTGAAACTAACATCTACCACGGCAGGTACGGTACGGGTCTGCCGGTGGTAAAGGCTCCGGAAGGCAGCCCGCAACCCGGATTCGCGCACGGGCACCTTGAACTCTTTGGTCAGGTGCGAAACTTGGATCAAGGGGGCCATACAAGGCGGCAGGACAGGTGGAGATTGCCTGAAGCGAACAAATTGTAGTTGATTTGTCGGCCAGGCCCAAAACTCGGCGCACATGCGCCAAGTCAGCGGAATCTGGCGGTGGTAGCGAATTGCCGTGTCATACCTGGTCACCTGGTGCACAGTGTTGCCCATGCCTGCAGGTGCACAAACAAGGGTCTGGTCTCTTGTGCACGTCTGCAGGAAACCATCGCAAGCGGACTTGCACAGAGGGCGCCACTTTCAACCTCAACCTGAATCCGGGTGACACCGCCTGGGTGACACCCGGAACTTGCTCAAGGGAAAGCCATGCCCAGTTGGCTGGATGTAGGTGGCGCCGCGGCTACATCCAGCCGTGGCCCATACGCAGTCAGGAACTGAAGTGCTATCCGAAAAGCTCGGCCAGGGCCGCCTGGGCTTCGGTATATTGAAACTCAAACCCGGCCGCCTGCAGTTTGCGGGACACGGCATTCTGCCCGTGCAGCAGGAGCACCGACAATTCCCCGAACAACAGCTGGATTGCCATGGCCGGCACATCCAGCAGCAGGGGTTTGCGCAAAGTGTGCGCCAGGTGCTGACTGAATTCCCGGTTGGAGATAATGTTGGGACTGGTAACGTTATACGCCCCCAGGGTGTTCTCATGGGTAGCAAGAAATGCCAGTGCGCTGGCGGCATCCTGCAGATGTATCCAGGGAAAAGGCTGTTTGCCATCGCCCAAGGCACCCCCAAGTCCCATTTGAAATGGGGGTAGCATGCGGGCCAAGGCGCCTCCCCCTCGGTCCAGGACGATGCCGAGCCGGGCCACGGTCAACCGGATTCCCAGTGACTCCAGGGGGGTGCACCCGGACTCCCAATCCTGACAAACTGTGGCCAGGAAATCGGTGCCGGCCGGCAGGTTTTCGGTCAGGGTTTCGCTGCTGTAGCTGGAGCCGTAAAATCCCACCGCCGATGCCTGGACGAACGTGTCGGGTTTCCGTTCTGCCACTTCAATGGCCCGCACCAGAGTCGCGACCGTATCCGTTCGGCTCTGCCGAATGACCTGTTTGTACTGTGCCGTCCACCGTTTGTCGGCAAGGTTGGCGCCTGCCAAATTCACGATGGCATCGGCCCGGTTGACACATTCCACGATGTCCCGTTCGGACTTGCCATCCCAACCCGCCACCTCAATCCCGGCGGCAGTGGCCTGGCGGGGACTCCGGGACAGGATCGTCACCGTATGATTGTGCTGGACCAGCCAGGCCGCCAGGGCTGTGCCCACGAGACCCGTACCGCCCGGAATCAGAATATGCATTGTTTGACCTCGCTCAAGAAACACCTGACCAAGTGACCAGGCCTGAATGACACAGGGAAGGGAGATCGGGATGCGATGGCCGGATTCTGACGCCCAGGCCCAACTGCCCATTGTGTTCCGGCCGGACGGATCCGGCAAACACCTCAAGACCGCCCCTTGTCCCCGCGTGCTTCAGGGATTGGGTAAAGACCAGGTGGGTGGTCCGGTCCACGTCTTCCCGATACACCACAACTTCGGCCCGGGTATCGGAAGGCAGGATGGCGCCCATGCGTACCCGGATTTCAATCTCCACTTCATCGCCCACCGTGATCTCCGTAGGCGCGATATCGCACGACTCGATCTGGAGATTGCCCCATTCCAGGCGCATGAAATGCTTCCAGGACGCGAGATCCAGGGCCCGCTGATATCCTTTCTCGGACATGCGTCTACCGGATTGCATGGCCGGAAAGTACAGTTCGTTACAGTAATCGGTCAACATGCGCCGAAAGCTGAATGCCGGCGTGCAGGATCGAATGGATTCCTTCATGACCTGAATCCAGCGGTGGGGTATGCCCTTGTCGTCCCGGTCAAAATAGAGAGGAATGATGTCCTTCTCCATCGTATTGTAGAAGGAGGCGGCATCGGCTATATCCTGTGTCTCGTCATCCTTGTAGTGCTGTTCCGTGCCAATGGACCAGCCATTGCGGCCGTTGAAGCCTTCGGCCCACCAGCCATCCAGGACGCTGAAATTGGGTACCCCGCACATGGCTGCCTTCTGCCCGCTGGTGCCACTGGCCTCGTGCGGACGGCGCGGTGTATTGAGCCAGAGGTCCACCCCGGCCACGAGATGACGGGCCATCTGAATGTCATAGTCTTCCAGTACCACAAACTTGCGATAGAACCCGGCGTGCGGATCATGGGCCAGACGGAACAGGTGCTGAATCAGATGCTTGCCGGCATCGTCCGCTGGATGGGCTTTGCCGGCAAAGACGAACTGGACGGGACGGTCGGGCATGTTGACGAGCCGCCGCAGCCGTTCTTCATCCTTCAGGATCAGGGTGGCCCGCTTGTATGTGGCGAAGCGGCGGGCGAAACCCACGATGAGGGCATTCGGATCCAGGATCGTGCAGGCCTGCTCGATCAAGTCAGGCCCTTCCCCCCGGGCTGCAAATTGCCGTGCCAGATTGCGCCCGGCGTACCCAATCATGCCCTGCTTGCATTCCCGATGGGCCTCCCACATCACCCCATCAGGAATATCGTCGAGCGCCTCCCAGGTCTCCGGCAAATTCACCCTTTCCAGGAAATCAGGCCCCAAATGGGTGCGAAAGGCCTCCTGCCAGGGACGGGCGATCCACGAGGGGGTATGCACGCCATTGGTGATGCCCTGAATGGGAATTTCGGCGGTGGGCGTGTCAGGCCAAATGAATGACCACATGGAACGGCTCACGGTGCCATGGAGCTGGCTGACACCATTGGCATAGCCACTGAGCTTCAGGGCCAGCACGGTCATGCTGTAGCGGGTTTCCCAGCCCAGCTGCTGCTGGGCGAAGGTCATGAACTCGTCACGGTTGATGCCCAGCTGTGGCCAAAACTGGGAGAAGTAGCGTTCGATCAAGCCGAAATCGAATGTGTCATTGCCGGCGGGAACGCGGTGTATGCGTGGTGAATACGGTACTGGAGCGTACGACTTCGACAGCTTCCGAAAATGTCAGGCCATGCCGCCGGACCAGCTCCCGTACGCGCTCCAGGCCCATGAATGCACTGTGCCCTTCATTCATGTGCCAAACCGCGGGAGCAATGCCCAAGCGGCGCAACAGCCGTACGCCCCCCAGGCCAAACACGGTCTCCCACGCCACCCGCATTTCCTCATCACCGCCGTACAGGCGCTGGCTCAACTGCCGGTCCTGGGGGGTGTTGCCCTCAACATCGGTGTCCATCAGATAGATGGTGCAACGCCCTGCCTGGATTTGCCAGACGCGAATCTGGATGAGACGTCCTGGCAATTCGACCCGGATGATCAAGGGCTGACCTTCCGGGTCCAGGACGGGACGGACCGGCAGGGCATCAAACGACAAATGCTGGTAATAGGCTTCCTGCCAGCCTGATCCATCAAAGCGCTGATGAAAAATAGCCCTGCGGGTACAGAAATCCCACCCCCACCAGCGGCAGACCCAGGTCACTGGCTTCCTTGCAGTGATCCCCTGACAAAATGCCCAGGCCGCCACTGTAAATCGGCAGGGACTCATGCAGGCCATATTCGGCACTGAAGTAGGCTACGACCTGGGGACAGCTTGTCGGGATGATTCTGTTGGAGCCAGGTACTTGCCTGGGGGGAAACATAGGACTCAAAGTGTTGCATTACGGCGGCGTAGGCAGCGAGAAAGTCGGCATTCTGGGCCAGTGTGTCCAGACGTCTCTGATCAATTTCGGCCAGCAAGCGAATAGGATTGTGGTTGAGGTCGTCCCAGAGTTCCGGATCGATCCAGGCAAACAGTTCCGCTGCGCCCGGCAGCCAACTCCAGCCCAGATTGAATGCCAGGTCGGCCAGTCCCCCGAGCGAACGGGGCAGAGAGGGTTTTACCGATACGCTCTGAACAATATGCATCTTCATGGACCTTGCTGACGTAAACGCGAGACAGACAGATAGACAACTGGCGGGCAACTCAGCGGGTCAGCCAGCGTCGCTGGTCCTGCTGCAACAGATCATCCCCTGTAGAGGGTCCCCATGAGCCGGGCGCGTACTGGGGCAAGACAAAGTCGGCTTGCCGGTTTTCTTCCGACCACACATCCAATATCCGGGACACGTGTTCCCAGGCGACCTCGACTTCATCCCGGCGTGTAAACAGGGTTCTGTCCCCGGCAATCAGGTCCAGGAGCAAGCGCTCGTAGGCATCCAGCAGATCGGGTCCGAAAGCATCCTGATAGCTGAAATCCAATTGCACGGGCGACATCTGAAACGCAGGTCCCGGGCTCTTGACCCCAATGTCCAGTTCAATGCCTTCCTCCGGTTGCAGGCGCAGGCGCAGGGAATTGCGGAACAGGTGTTGCGCGGAATAGCCCTCCTGGGCCTGGGCAAAAAGAAGATGAGGGGGCCGGTGAAACTGAATCACGATTTCCGTGACTTTGCGGTTCAGGCCTTTGCCTGAACGCACGTAGCAAGGCACGCCCTGCCAGCGCCAGTTGTCGATTTCCAGCTTCCAGGCGGCATAGGTTTCGGTCTTGGAAAGGGGCGGAATGTCCTCTTCCGCCAGATAACCCACGATCTGGCGTCCCTTGTGGGACCCGGATGTGTATTGGCCCCGCGCCGTGTGGGACAGCACCTCATTGGGTTGCAGGGGGCGTACAGATTTCAGGACGTTCACCTTTTGGTCGCGAATGGCTTCCGCATTGAGGGATGTTGGGGGTTCCATGGTTGCCAGGCAAATCAGCTGGAGGACATGATTCTGCATGATGTCCCGCATGGCACCCGCGGCATCGTAATAGCCTACGCGGCCTTCCAGCACCAGCTCTTCGGCCACCGTAAACTGCAGGTGATCGATATAGTTGCGGTTCCAGATGGGTTCAAAGATGCCATTGGCAAACCGCAGATACAGAATGTTTTGTACCGTTTCCTTGCCCAGATAATGATCAATGCGATAAATCTGTTCCTCGGCAAAGGAAGCCAGAAAATGCCGATTCAGGGCCTGGGCACTTGGCAGATCATGGCCAAAGGGTTTCTCGATCGCAATTCGCATGCGATCCAGCCCTTCCCGGGTGGCCAGGCGGGACCGTGCCAGCGCCGTGCCAATATCGGCGAACACCGATGGCGGTGTGGCCAGATAATAGAGGCGCAAACAGGGTTGGCCGAAGGACGTTTCAACGGCATCAATCGCACGGCGAATCCGGTAGAAGGCATCCATGTCCCGGTAGTCGCCATGCATATAGGTAACCTGCTGGATGAATTCCCGCCATTGCGCCGGTGCGTCAACCACCGGGAAATCGGCCGCCAGCCTGTGCCGGTAATCCTCTTCGCTCATCCGGGTACGGGCAAAACCGATGATGAGGAACGTTTCCGGGAGGAGGCCCTGCTGAAATATGCGAAACAGGGCAGGGATCAGTTTCCGCCGGGTCAAGTCACCGGAAGCGCCAAACAGTACCAGTACCATACACCTGCCTGGAGAATCCATGTTGTTGTCTACCAGGGGGTTGACAGATGGCGGATCGCGCGCATGTGGCAACGACCTCCGAAGCTGGACGTTAGTGCTGCGTGCCAAACCCGTAAAGTGTGCGGGTGGTGGGCCACATCAACCACAATATTCCCAGGAAAGGTTGTATCAGAGGAAACAGGGCAAAGTCAAGGCCAAAGGCACGCCACACGGAACTGCCAACGAGTTGCGGATCGAGCAGACTGAGCGTGCCGACCACCAAGGTGCCCAGCGTTTCGAGGGCCAGGACGGCCAGGGACAGGAACCAGGTCCAGCGGCGGCGATAAGCCAGGCCAAAAGCCGCGACCAGGTAACACATTGCCGCAAAGGCCGAAGTCCAGGGTCCAATGGCCAATACCGGGACATCCTTGAAAAACAGCTGGTAGACGGAGCGGCCTGCGGCCGAGAAGGCCAGTAGCGGATAGGAAATGGCCAGGATGTATCCCAGGGCGTTCAGCAGGGACAGCCATGGTGTGGGAGCAAGCCTGTGCACTGTCATGCCCAAATGCCCCCGCTACAGTTTGTGACAGAGATGCAAGCCGTCGGAGATGGGGAGCAGGCAGGAATTGACCCGCGGATCCGTGTATGCCTTTTGATTGACCGCCCGAATGCCCTCGGTGTCGGCATCGGTGGCCGTGGGGTCCGCCACGCGCCCACCCCAAAGGGTATTGTCAATGAGCACCAGGCCATCGGTCCGAATCAATTCCAGACACAGGTCGTAGTAGGGCACATAATTGTCCTTGTCCGCATCAATGAAGGCGATGTCAAAGGTGCCGGCCTGGCCTGACGCGAGCATGGCTTCCAGGGATTCGACAGCGGGACCCAGTTTCAGGTCAATCTTGTGAGCTACCCCGGCTTTCTGCCAGTGTTGGCGGGCAATGGTGGTCCACTCCTCACTGACATCGCAGGTCACGACGCGGCCATGGTCCGGCAAGGCCAGCGCCATGACGAGCGAGCTGTATCCCGTAAAGCAGCCCACTTCCAGGTAGCGTTCCGCATGGACCAGGCGCGCCAGGAACTGCATGAACTGTCCCTGTTCCGGCGCAATCTGCATGCCGCCGGCCGGCATCTCCCGGGTGGCAGCCCGCAGTTCGTGCATGGTACTGTTGTCGACAAGGGACACGCCCAGTACGTAGTCATACAGGGCTGAAGTAATTTCAAGGGATTTCATGCCGGTCCTCGGACTGATGGGGTTGCAAGCGTGTGGTAGCAAGGGGAATGTGCATGGCTATGGAACCCGGCTGGGCGCAAGCAGTTCCTGCTGAATCAGCGCCTGCAACTCCGCAAATTCGGTACAGGAGCGGATATGGGGGTGATCCGCCACAATATGGCTCGGTGCCCGGAACAGCACGCCGGCATGGGCCGTCTGGATCATGGTCAGGTCATTGTAGGAATCCCCCGCGGCAAACGTGCGGAAACCCAGGCCATGCATGGCTTCGATGGCCTTGCGCTTCCCGTCATGTTGCCGGATGTGATAGTCCGTGATCATGTTGGTATCCGCATCTACCGTCAGGGTATTGCCAAATATCGTGGGGTACTGCAACTGGTCCATGACAGGCGACACGAACTCCAGAAAGATGTCGGACAGAATCACAACCGGTGTGCGTTGGCGGAGCCAGGCCAGAAAGGGCAGCGCGCCTGCGATGGGAGTCACGGAGGCCTTGATGATGGATTGCAGGTGGGGAAGGGTCAATCCATTTTCGTCCAGGATGCGCAACCGCATCTGCATCAGCTGATCGTAATCGGCTACCTCCCGCGTGGTCAGGCGCAGGTCTTCAATACCCGTGCTGTCCGCAACCGACAACCAGACTTCGTTGAGAAGCACGCCTTCCAGATCCAGGGCTACCAACGTGGGTTCAGTCATACACCAACCTCAGGGCGAAGGAAAGGATGGGCAACAAAGCGCCTTGGCGGCATCCGGGGCTGCCAGCCACATGGGTGTCATCCGGGAGAGAATCCGAGGAATAGCCAGTGGCTGCCAACTGGTCTATCCCCATAGGGGCCCCCGGCTTGAGGCAAACCCGATACGCTCCAAGGCCTGCCGGAATTATAGGCATGGGCTGGGCTGGCATGAAATACCCGCAGGTCTGCAACGGCCTGTCCCTGCGTGTTCAAGGGCAGGTCAAGGTCTCCGTTGCCAACCTGGACCCTACTGGCCAGAATGAAGCAAGGGCCACGGCAGGATCACCATTGATGGTGTCGATCTCCGCGCCAGGGAACCAGATCCTTGCGCCGTCAGGTTGGTGTTGTGCTCCAGGATCCTTTCCTGTTCTCGGGCACCGTCGCGGAGAACATTCGCTACGCCAAACCCGGTGCCTCACATGCCGAGGTGGTGCAGGCGGCCCGTCTCGCCCAGGTTCACGACTTCGTCATGGATTTTCCGGATGGATTTGAAACCCGGGCAGGGGAACAGGGGCAACGACTCTCGGGAGGTGAACGCCAGCGCATCTCCATTGCGTGCGCCATCCTGCATGATCCGCGCATCCTGATCCTGGACGAGGCGACAACTGCCCAGGATCTGGAAACTGAGGAACGCATTCATATGGCCCTGGCGAACCTCACGGCTGGCCTGACGGTGATCGCCATTGCCCATCGTCTGGCCACCCTGCACCGGGCACAACGCCTGGTCGTGATGGAGGCGGGACGCGTCGCAGAAACGGGAACGCACCGTCGGCTCATGGCCGCAGGGGAACTCTTTCTGAGAATGGTTGAGGCGCAGCGGAACTCGCTGATGCCCGCACACGCAGCCAAATCTGAGTTGCCAGATCGGATGGAGGCCACCAGGACGTCGGTCCGGGACACATGCGCCTCCTGCCCCGGTGCGGTTCATACCGAGCGCATTGGCATAACAGCGACCCATCAGACTTGACCCTAAACCCAATTGCAATTGCCCTGGCGCCAGGGGCTGCCCTTGGGAACTTTCGGTGTTCTTGTCTATAATGGGTTGGCATTTTGGGATCTGGAACCAACGTCTGGATGTCACGGTGCTTCTCCACCCGTAAGTCTATTGCCTTTTGCCATTCATTTTGGGGAGTATCTTCTGATGAACCACAGATTAAGTCGCCGAAGTTTCCTGCAATTGAGCGGTGCGGCCGGGGCCGTAGCCGTTCTGAGCGCTTGTGTCGCACCTGTGCCTGGTGCGGATGATGGTACAGGTATGGAGACGACAGAAATCTCCATCTGGGCGTATCCCCGGACCGAAAACGACCTGGAAATCGTCTTTGCCCCCTTGCTGGAGTCGTTCCATGAAGGCCACAGTCACATTGAGGCCAGTGTGGAAGTGCAGCCTTGGGGTGGGCGGCGTGAGAAACTCTATGCCGCAGCGGCCGCAGGGGAGGCGCCGGACATCTGGGATGCCACTACCGACACCATTCCTGCCTATATCGAAAAGGGCGTGATCCTGGGCGTGAGCGATCTTCTCACGGCCGAGGATTTGGCCGACTACCAGGAGGCCGAGTTGGCCGCCGCCAGTTTTGACGGAGTTCTGTTCATGCCCCTGTTTGAGGCGGAGGTGAACGGACCGGCGTACAGTGGCGGCCTGTTGCGCGAACTGGGTTTTGACCCGGCAACGGCCCAATTTGACACTTGGGACAAGCTGTTTGCGCTGGGCGAAGCCGCCGCGACGAAGGGCTATTACCTCGAATCCCTCAGCACTTTCAGCTGGGGTGAATTCATTACCCAGGTGCATGAGGCCGGAGGTACGGTCTATGCGGAAGATCGGACCGTTTCCTACTTCACGGAGGATGCCTGCCGGCAAACCCTGGAGCGTTGGGTCATGGAATACGAGAATGGTTGGGTTCCCATCGAATTCGCCATTGGCAGCGTGGACGAACAGGGCGGATTGCCCAACTACTGGCTGTCGCTGGAGCAGGTAACCAATCGTACGGAAGATGCGGCGTGCATTCAGCATGTCGAAGCGCAGCCGGACCTGGAATTCATCAATGGACATCCGCGTTCCCGGACCGGTGAGGAATTCCCGATTTCCGGTACGGTTTCCGGGCAGGGCTGGGCCATCACCACGCAGAGCGAGGCCCAGGACGCCGCGGTGGAATGGGTGCGCTATATGATTCAGCCACCCCAGATTGGCAAGTATTGCGAACTGGCGGGTTCCACCCCCGTGGGCACTCTCTCCAAGTCCGACTACTGGAATCCGGCCAGCTGTGTCCTGGATCACGTCAACCGCCACAGCCCCCATCTTTTCTCGGATCAGGATTCCAATACCTTGTGGCAGGAAAGCAAGGTAGTGGCCGGACCGCAGTTTCAGGCGGCCGTGCTGGGCCAGAAGACGGTAGATGAGGCATTGGAAGCCACCAAGACCGAGATCGATGCCTTGCTGGCAGCCAAGGCCTAGCCAGCTTTCCCTGTTGGTTGCCCGACAGGTTTTCCGCCCGGGTGCATGCCAGGAGTGTAGTCTCCTGCATCACCCGGGCTTTTTTTGCGTGCCGAATGGACCATGAGCTCTATGTCACTGGTTGCCTCACGCCGGTCCTCCCATGACCTGTGGACACGGATTCTCAAGTCGTTGCCGTGGTATCCCTTCATTCTGGTTAACCTGGTGGTGTTTATCACCTTCAACCTGGTGCCATGGCTCAGCATGTTCCGGAATGCCCTGTACAAAACGGATCTCCTGAGCCATTCGGAGTTTGTGGGCCTCGGCAACTTTGCCGAAATGGCGAGTGATGAACGTTTTCACCTCGCCCTGAAGAACACCCTCCTCTTTGCCTTGCTGTATGTGCCCCCTATTGTGGTCGCTTCGCTCGGCGTGGCCATTCTGGTCAATCAGCGCTTGCGCGGCATGAAGTTCTTTCGTTCAATGTACTTCCTGCCCAACGTGACCAACATTGCCGTACTCGCCCTGGTGTTTCGGCGCTTTCTCTCACCCCGCCCGGATGCCCCGATCAATTTTCTGCTGGGACTGGTCGGCATCCCGGCGCAGCGTTTTCTCATTGATGTCCATCAGGCGCTGGCTTCCATCGCGGGGCTGGGCGTGTGGCAGTCGTTTGGCTTCTTCATGGTGATCTGGTTGGCCGCCCTGCAGGCCATACCGCAATCGCTTTACGATGCCGGGCTGGTGGATGGCGCCTACGGCTGGCGCCTGCATCGTCATGTGACGATTCCCCTGCTCAGGCCCACCGCCGCGTTTGTGGTCATTATCACGACCATTGGCGCCCTGCAGGAATTCGGTGCGATATTCATTCTGACCGGCGGGGGACCGGTGTATGCCACGACGACGGCGGTGTACCACATTTACTCGCAGGCCTTCAACTTCACCCGTTTCGGGTATGCCAATGCCCTGTCCATCCTGCTCTTTGCCCTGATCCTGCTGATTGCCTGGATCCAGAGCCGGTATCTCCGCTTTGATGAGGACATTTATTGACCCATGAGTTCATTTCGGACGGCGGGGAGCCCTGCCTTGCTCACACGTTTTCGGGTCTGGGTGGGCTATCAGCCAGAACAGGGTTTCCGGACGGCCCTGACCTACTTCCTGATGACGGTGGTGGCCCTGTCGACGGTGGGCCCCTTTATCATCATGCTGTCGGTTTCCCTGACAAAAGACATTCGTTTTCTGCTGTTCCCGATCGAACTGATTCCCCAACCCGCCACCCTGGAGAACTTCCAGCTCCTGTTTGCCCGCACGATGGCCCTGCGCTGGCTTTACAACAGTTTCTATGTGGCCCTGATTTCCACGCTGGGAGGGGTATTCACATCCACCCTGGCCGGTTATGCCTTCGCCCGGGGCGACTTCATTGGCCGCAACCTGCTCTTTTACGTGTTTGTCGGCATTCTGATCATGCCGGATACCGCACTGATCATTCCCCAGTACATTCTCCTGGCGGATCTGAAGCTGGTGAATACGTACACGGCTCTGATAGGGCCGTGGTTTGCCTCTATCTTCGGCACCTTTCTCATGCGTCAGCAATTTCTCAGCATTCCGCGCGACTATGACGATGCGGCGAAGATCGACGGGGCCAATATCTTTCAGACGTTCTGGCGCGTGCTGATGCCGCAA
>CAXXOQ010000072.1:0-17041 GCA_963664185.2 Caldilineaceae bacterium
AGGAGGCGTGGGCGTCACAGGGCCTGGATCTGCAGGTGCTGTTCCAGAAAGCCGGATGGGATCCCTGGCCCCGGCGCAGTGCGCTCCGCCGATGCTTTCGGTATCGGATTGATACGGTGTGTGGTCAATTCGTGGACCGCTACCTAATCAAGCGGGTGTGGGTCCGGGACTGGTAGTATCTGACCCATCGGCTTCTCCGCGAGATGCTCCGCCATACGTCGCCTGCCTGTTGAACCAAGCTCAGGGTCATTCTCCTCTGCAAGTCGCAAAGTTGGTCCACGGAATCTAAACTTGCACATCAGGTCAGTTATACTTTGATCACCGAAGGGAGCAACAATTGCCCAAAGTGAGTGTGACAAGTCTCGCAAATCTGTGGGACGACCAACTGAACCTATGCCTCCAACTATTCCGGATACACGAAATGTGGCTGGATTCCTCCTGTTTCTCCGCCCAAACGGGAACAGGACTGGAGAGTATTTGCAGGACAGGGGAAGTGCCAACCAGGTTGCTGAACCTGTTGCAGTCAAACCAACATCAAGTTACAATTGCAAAGAACCTCATGTCTTAGTATTACAGTTGTAATTTTGCAATCCTCTTGGATTGATGCTGATCGACGGGGAACTTGAAGCTTGGCATTGGGTCTGGATGCCGGAAAATCCTCCTGATTTGCCCCTGACAAGCATACCCAATGCCTTTCATCTGACAGTAATTTACAACTGTAGTGCCAGGAGAATAGGGATTTCACGGTCCCTGGAAGATTGTTTGCGGTCCGTCTGGATTGTGCCAATAATTCGGAGCGGACATAATGGATATGCATTTGGGACATTAGGAGTTAGAACATGCCTATTCGGTTCTTTACGAACTGGAAGAAAAGGAGATCGGGTGACAAGCCGTTGCCCAAAAATCCAAAAATTAAGGTCTCTTACTTGGGGGGAGTGTATATAAATCCCAAAGACTTTATTAACAGTGAAGCAGGCCAAAGAGAGAAAAAGAAATTTCTGGATGCCAGAACCCGGCTTCAACAACACATCGACAATGAACGGTCAAATGATGCAAATACCACACTTTCTTAGTTTATTGGTAGGGTTTGTCTTTACTGGTTTCTGGACTCTGCATACATGCCACATGACAAGCTTTATGTGGGGACGAGACAGCGGTATTCCTTGGTATTCTTTGCTGCATTGCCTGGTCTAGCCCTGTAAATTTAATTGTATCATTGCAGTGGCAACGAAGATTCCCATAGGACGTTACCGGGAACACCTGTGACGCCAGCTTGTCATGTAGGTGGTACTCTGGTCCCCAGTGGCCTACCATGTGCTCGGGCACCGAAGCCGCAACGGGCAGGCAGCTCAGGGGCAGAGAATCACAGGACGCCAGACCCAGGCAAGAAATGCCCTTTGCCTTGGGAACAATAATGCTGCAACGGGGGAACCAGGCTTTTGACCGGAAACCATAAGGTAATGCTTTGACGAGGTCAAGCTTGTCCCAGGCCAATGCAGTACGTACCAGAACCTGGGAAACCGCCCTGTATCTGGATGTTCGCGGGAAGCAAAAACCTAACCACCACCCTGAACCATTTCGGCGAGCTGCTCAGGGTGATCCGCGACCTGAATGCCGTGCTCCCGGAACATGGCGATCTTGTCCGCCGCCGAGGTTCCTGTGCCTCCGGAAACAATCGCGCCCGCATGGCCCATCCGCTTGCCCTCCGGTGCCGACAGTCCGGCCACGAAGCCAAAGGCAGGTATTTGCAGATGCTCCTGGACATAGGCGGCGGCGGCCTGTTCCGCGGTACCCCCCGATTTCCCCAATAATGATGATGCTTTCCGTATCCGGATCATCCCTGAACATTTCCAGAACTTCCACGAAGTTGGTGCCGTTGATGGGATCGCCACCGATGCCTACCACGGAACTCTGGCCCAGGCCCCGTACCGTCAGGGCATAGGCCACTTCATAGGTCAGCGTGCCGGACCGGCTGACGATGCCGGTGGTGCCGCGCCGGAACAGATGGTTGGGCATGATTCCCATTTTGGATTTGCCCGGCGAAATGACGCCGGGACAGTTGGGCCCCAACAGGCGGCTCCCCCGCAAGCGTACATATTCCCGCACCCGAATCATGTCGTGAACGGGCACATGTTCCGAAATGCAGCAGATGAGGGGGATGCCGGCATCGGCGGCCTCCAGGATGGAAGCCGCGGCAAAACGGGCAGGGACAAAAATGATGCTGGCATCCACCCGGTGCCGGGCGGTGGCTTCCGCCACCGTGTCGTAAACCGGCAGGTCCAGGGTGCGGGTCCCCCCTTTGCCCGGGGTAACGCCGCCTACGATCCGGGTACCGTACTCGATCATGCGGGCCGCATGGAAATTCCCTTGTCGTCCCGTGATGGCCTGGACGATGATCTGGGTCTGTTCATCTATCAGGATGCTCATTTCAGCCATGCTCCCTGGCCACGGCCACGGCCCGCTGGGCTACTTCCGTGAACGTTTGGACAAATTCCACATCATAGGCCTGGAGTATCTCCCGCGCCTCTTCTTCATTGGTCCCTACCAGGCGCACGATGAAGGGAATAGGGATCCTGGTGTTTTCGATAGCAGCCGCCAGTCCCCTGGCCACTTCGTCGCACCGCGTGATGCCACCGGATATGTTGACGAGGACAGAGCGCACGGCGGGATCGCTCAGCATGATTTCCAGGGCCTGGGTCACCTGGTCCACGGTAGCCCCGCCGCCAATATCCAGGAAGTTGGCGGGTTCTCCGCCAAAGTACTTGACCACATCCATGGTCGCCATCGCCAGGCCGGCCCCGTTGGCCAGACAGGCAACGGAGCCCCCCAAATACACAAAGTTCAAGCCGGCTTCCTGGGCCCGTACTTCCAGCGGATGCTGGTTTTCGGACAGGTCCGCCACGTTCCATTCGGGGTGCCGGGCCAAGGCATTGTCATCAAGGGACATTTTGCCGTCGAGTGCCACCAGGCTCCCCTCTTCATTGATGATGAGGGGATTGATCTCGGCCAAATCGGCGTCCTGGGCCACGAGGGTGTCAAACAACTGGCGGGACAAGGCAGCAAAGGGATTCCACAAGGCGGATTCGAGTCCAATTTCCTTGGCCAGCTGCAATCCCTGGTAGGGATGCAGGCCCATGAGGGGATCCGCATATACCCGCTTGATTTTTTCGGGATTCGCGGCCGCTACTTCCTCAATTTCCATCCCGCCCTCAGCGCTGGCCATCAGCATAATGCGTTGCGCCTCGCGATCAATCAGAGCCGCCAGGTAGATCTCCTTCCGGATGCGGGAGGCCTCCTCCACCAATACACGCTGGACCGTGTGTCCCCTGATGTCCATCCCCAGTATCCTGGCGGCCGCGCTCTCCGCTTCCTCCGGCGTGGCCGCCAGGGCGATGCCACCGGCCTTGCCGCGTCCGCCCGTCAGTACCTGGGCCTTGATGGCCGTAGCCGGTCCCAATGCGACGGCGATCTCCTTCGCCTGGGCGGGGGAATCGGCAACTTCACCCTGGGGGACGGCAATTCCCTGCCGGGCAAACAGCTGCTTGGTCTGATATTCATGCAAGTTCATGCATCTGCGTCCTTCCTGCTTGAAGCCAGCAATCCAGCATGAATCCAGGGATTCACCGGGGTAGATTCAGGATGGTGCGTGTTTCGGCCACGGTGGCAGGCGCCAGGTTGATTAAGCGGAGTATGTTGGTGGCCCGCTCCACGAGCTGGGCATTGCTCTGGGCCAAAGTCCCCCGTGCCATATAGAGATTGTCTTCAAACCCCACCCGGATATGCCCCCCCAGGAAAGGGGCCATGGTCGTCACTTCCAGTTGATGCCGACCTACGCCCAGCACCGACCATTCCACGCCGGCCGGCAGCAGGCTGTGCATAAACAGGAGGTTACCCAGCGAAGCGGGCATACCCCATTTGATGCCCAGACAGATCTGGAACCAGGGGGGAGCGTCCACCAGCCCGCGTGCCACCAGATCCGCGGCCTGATCAATATGACCGGCGTCAAAGACTTCCAGCTCGGGCTTGATGCCCAGATCCTGCGTACGCCGGGCTGCCGTGTCACACCAGTGCGGAGAATTCACGAAGGGGCGTGAATCGAAATTGACCGATCCGACATCCAGGGAACAGATGTCGGGCTGCAGGGCCAGGGGCTCCAGGCGCGCATCCGGATCCTGGCTTTCCAGATTGAAGCCGCTGGTCGTGAGGTTGACCAGCACCGGACACCGGGCGCGAATGCGCTCTACCACTTCCG
Organism: Caldilineaceae bacterium; assembly: GCA_963664185.2. Classification (GTDB taxonomy): domain Bacteria; phylum Chloroflexota; class Anaerolineae; order Caldilineales; family Caldilineaceae; genus Bin34. Next base: position 4,253 of record CAXXOQ010000072.1, read on the forward strand.
CAAAGAGGGCAAAATCCGAGGAAGGCCTCCCTGTTTCCGGGTCCCTGACATGAATGTGGACGATGGCTGCGCCTGCGTGATAGGCCTCAACGGCACTGTCGGCGATCTCGGCCGGCGAATAGGGTACGGCCGGATTCATTTCCTTGGTTGGGCGGGAGCCTACCAGGGCTGCGGAAATAATTACCGGCTTCATCGTGTACCTGTTCGATCCGGAGCGAGAAAAACCTGCCAGGATTGCCGTATTAGCGGATGTCGGTGCACCCAAACGCATACCCGACCGGGCATGGTGGGGAGTCGGTGTCCGGCCATGCGGTCAGCCCCAATACCGAACGGCGCCCCCGTGCGTCAGCCACAACGTTGCCCGGATCGCGCCCGTTCCTCCAAGGCAAGGTGCAAATCGCTCATGCCTTCCTCTCGATTTTCTTCCAGGAATCCCGCAGGGACACCGTACGTATGAAGGTAAGCCCATCGTCCGGTCCGCAGGAATCCCGACAGAAGTATCCCTGGCGTTCCAATTGAATCGTGGTGCCCACCGGATCCTGGGCCGCGGCAGGTTCCAGCTTGGCGTGGGGATTGACCTGACGGGAGTCAGGGTTGAAATGCTGGAGAACGGTGTCGGCGTCCAGATGTCCGACCTGAGGCTCCGAGAAAAGATGATCCAGCAGATGCAATTCGGCATCGATGGCGGATCGGCAATCTACCCAGTGAATGGTCCCCCGGACCCTGCGTCCGTCAGGGGCATTGCCGCCGCGTGAGGCCGGATCATAGGTACAGTGGATTTCCACCAGGTCGCCCTGGGCATTGCACACGACGTCGGTGCAGGTAATCAGATAGGCATACCGCAGGCGGACTTCCTGTCCCCTGGTCAGCCGATAGAACTTGCGATGCGGGTTTTCCCGATAGTCATCCCGTTCCACATAGAGTTCGCGGCTGAAACTGACCTTGCGCGTGCCCATCCGCTCATCTTCCGGATTGTTGATCGCGTCAAACTCTTCGGTCTGGCCTTCCGGGTAATTGGTCACGATCAGCTTGACGGGATCGAGCACCCCCATGCGCCGGGGGCTGGTGCGGTTCAGCACCTGCCGGATGTGATACTCAAAGAGTTCAATCTCTACCGTGCTGTTGGTCTTGGCCACGCCCACCTGTCGGCACAGCGCCCGGATTGCCTCCGGCGGTACGCCGCGCCGCCGCAAGCCGGCCAGGGTGGCCATACGGGGATCGTCCCACCCCTCCAGATACCCCTGGGCAATGATCTGGTTGATGACCCGTTTGTGGAGGACCGTATGGGTCAGCTCCAGGCGCGCAAATTCAATCTGCACCGGCCGGTAGATGTCCAGCTGTTCCAGGAACCACTGATACAGCGGATTGTGGTCGGCAAACTCCAGAGTACAGATCGAGTGCGTGATGCCTTCAATGGAATCACTTTGCCCATGGGCCCAATCGTACATGGGATAGATGCACCAGGCGTCCCCCGTCTGATGGTGCGCGGCATGGACGATGCGATACAGCACCGGATCGCGCAGATTCAAATTGGGGGAAGCCATATCAATCTTGGCCCGGAGGACTTTGGCACCATTCGCGAACTTCCCGTCCCGCATTTGCTGGAACAGCTCCAGATTTTCCGCCACCGCCCGATTCCGGTACGGGCTGTTCTTGCCCGGTTGGGTCAGGGTACCGCGGTAGGCCCGGATTTCCTCCGCCGGGAGATCATCCACATAGGCCGCCCCCTTGCGGATCAGGACCAGCGCCCACTCATACAGCTGTTCAAAATAGCCCGAGGCAAATTTGACATCGCCATCCCATTGGGCCCCCAGCCACTGGATGTCCCGCTTGGCGGCGTCCACGTATTCCGGGGTTTCCCGCAGGGGATTCGTATCATCAAAGCGGAGGTTGAACTGGCCTCCGTTTTCCCGGGCCAGTTCGCTGTTCAGCAATACGGATTTGGCATGACCAATATGCAGAAACCCATTGGGTTCCGGCGGAAAACGGGTAACGACCTGACCCCCGAACCGGTTCTGCTGCAAATCATCCCGGACGATTTGGCGGATGAAGTCCACAGACTCCGTATTGGCTTGCACTGGGGAGGACATGATTCGGATGCCGAGAATGCAGAAAAAGACGATGGCCGAGAATGCCAAACCGTCCCGATTGTAACAAAAAAGGCGGCAAGACAGCGGCTTGGCAGATGTCCAGGGGATCGATTGGCTCAGTGATAGTGGGCGTAATGGCGCCTCAGGGCATGGGTTCCGAAATCGTTATGGGGATCGCGCCACACCGCATGGATATGATTGGCGTCATTCTGGTAATTGTCATATTCGATCAGAAAGCGGGGGGACTGGATGCGGTAGTAATGGGCATGGCCCCGGTGGGGACTGCCCGCCCACGCAAAATGCAGGGATTGTGCCGCCAGATCACCCATCCGGGTTTCTTCGGCCATCGCCAATTCCTCCGGCAGGCGGGCGAGGTATTGGCGCACCAGGGCGAACAGCATGTCGCGTTGCGCCTCCGGCAGATCCCGGGCATCGACCCCGGCGGGTTGGGCGCGCACGATAAGCCGCTCTACATCATCCCGGGTGGCACCCGTTTCCTGCATCCACGGTTCTACCGGGAAGGAGGGTGCCCGATCAAAACCCACGTCCGGCGGGCTGCCCAGCAGGATATCCCGCGGGGCATGGGCCGAAAGCAGCGCATTGTGCAACTGTGCGTCGTCCAGGGCGTCCAGCAGTTCGCGGGCCGGATCTTCCAGATCCTGCAGGGGGCGCAAGGGCAGGGATCCGGCGAGTTCGCTTTCGGCGGGATTGGATCCAAAAAACAGCGGGAAAGGCGAAACCACCAGGCCCTGCGCAATGGTAAAGTGCAGGGAAATGTGATGGCCTTCGAACCGCCAGCTCCAGGGCTCCTGCGGATGCGGCTCGCCAAACAGACTCAGATAGTAGTCGAGAGGGTCCCGACCCGGCAGGGGGCGGGTAAACCCTTCCTTGCCATCCAGAATGGTTTCCAGGGCCATGATCAGCGCTACGGTATTGTAACCGGCCGTGCTGAGCGCGGTCTGCAGCAACTGGGTCACTTTCTGGTGCTGGGGCCTATCCATTTGGCGCAGCGCCAGGCCGCGCCGGGGGATTGGGGTATAGTTCCAGAACGTACGTTCCTCCAGATCCGCGAAGTCGAGCTGGAGCAACGCACGCTGTTCCGCATCCAGGGATTGCTGCAGCTGGACAACCTGTTCGCCCATGCGCTCGGCCAATGTGCGGGAGCCACCAATCAATGTTTGCTCATCCATTTGCCTGTCCAGCGTGTTGTGAAGTCCTGACGGGAAACCGCGTTTCAGGTTTCCCTCCAGGTAGTAGGGACGTCAGACTGGGGGACAGGGATTTGAACCCCGACTACATGATCCAGAGTCATGTGTTCTGCCGATTAAACTATCCCCCACTATGTGTACCGTCTCCCCAAGGGTAACGGCAAACCGGGCCGGGATCAACTCCCGCAAACCGGGCAGGCTTCATGATACACGCTCAAGGTAATCCCGGCCGAAAAGAAAGAACACCGTAAACGCGTGCCGGGACAGAGGAATAGTCGAAGGACATGGACCGGCAGTACAGGCCGCCCCGCAGGCACCGGGGTGCCACCAGGGTCGTATCGCATGCGGTGTGGCACCGCATGGGATGTTCTGACTGCAGCCTCTGTCTCCCGCAGGGCAAAGATTGTTCAGGACGGCCAACGCAGACGCTTCCCGGATCCAGGAACACCGGGACGGGAACGCCTGGCTCAGGTGCTCGCCAAGTTATGCAAATGCATTTTCGCGTTCGCCACGCGGGCCATCGATTCGTCGCGGCCCAGGGCTGCCATCATGGCGAACAGAGGGGGCGAAACTCTCTTGCCCGACAAGGCACCCCTGACAGGACCAAAGAAACTGCCGGCCTTCAGGTCCATCTCCTGGGCTGCCTCCCCAAAGACACGATGTAGCGCATCCGGGGTAAAGGATTCGGCGGTTTCCAGCAGGCAGGTGCTCTTGTCCAGGACCGCCATACTCTGCGCCACGTCAAGCTTGCGTCCAATCAGGAGCTTGGATTCTTTGTACTTCATCTGGTGGGCGGGGCAAAACATCCATCCCAGCCAGCCCGGGCATTCTTCCAGCGTCTTCACCCGGGCCTGGACTTCGGGCAATACATAATCCAGACCCGACATGGCTTCGACATCTGCGTTCGAAAGCTCAAAGGCCTGCGCCAGCAGGGGAATCGCCGCTTTTCGAAAGTCTGCAGCACTTAGCGCCCGGATATACACGCCATTCATCCAGGTAAGCTTGTCGTAGGGCATGGCCGCGGCGGAGGGCACGATCCGCGCAATGTCAAACCTCTCGATCAACTCGTCGCGCTGGAACAGTTCCTGTTCGGCATCGGGCGTCCAGCCCAGGAGCGACAGGAAGTTGAACATGGCATCGGGCAAATACCCCGCGCTGATGAAGTCATGTACATGTACCGGATACGCCTGCCCATCGATCACGGGCTTGCGCTTGCTCATCTTCCCCTTGCCATTGGGGTTGAGTATGACCGGCAAATGCACCGTGACGGGCGGCGTCCAGCCCAATGCCCGGTACAGCGTGAAATGGTAGGGCGCCGTTGCCAGCCATTCCTGCCCCCGCAACACGTGGGAGATGTCCATGAAGTGATCATCGACCACGACCGCCAAGTGATACAGCGCCATGCCATCACTCTTCAGGATAACGGGGTCCTGCAGCGTGGCCGCGTCTACGGTGACATCGCCGCGAATGAGGTCGGGGAAAGTGATGGAGCCCGCGGTGGGCATGGCGAGCCGCACGGTGAAGGGTTGGCCAGCCGCCAGCTTCGCGCGGACCTGCTCCGGCGTCAGATGCCGGCAAGTCCGGTCATACCGCCGTGGCTTCCCGGCGGCCACCTGCGCCTCCCGTACGCTTTGCAGGCGTTCAGGCGTACAGAAGCAGCGGTAGGCGTGTCCGGCCGCCAGCAGGTCATCTGCCACCTGCCGGTACAGATCTCCCCGTTCACTTTGCGTGTAGGGCCCATAACGGCCGCCAATGTCGGGGCCTTCATCCCAGTCCAGACCCAGCCACTTCATGCCGGAGATGATGCTGGCAATGCTGGAAGGTTCGAAACGTCGGCTGTCGGTGTCTTCGATCCGCAAAATGAAGGCGCCCGCGTTGTGGCGGGCCCAGAGCCAGGTGAAGAGGGCGGTCCGCAAGGCCCCCAAATGCATGGTGCCCGTGGGACTGGGGGCAAAGCGGGTGCGAACCGGTGAAGTTGGCGTGGGGGCATTCATGGCACTGTCGGCTCCCTCCTCGGGGCAGGGTGCTCGTTCGCATACTGGGTGTTGACGGCGTTGATGATTTCGGCAAACTTGGTGGCCGTGAAGTCAATGTAGCTGGCGCCATCGGGCATATAGCTGTTGCGGTCCAGGTAACCGCCGCGGCCGGTATGGCGCATGGCACCCATATCCACGCGGGTCATCTTGCCATCCTTGATCAGGCGGGACCAGGGCGAAGGCAACGATTGCCAGCGACTGGGGGTAAAGGTAAAGCAGAACCGGTAGGCGACATCTGCCGAACCAATGAATTCCCAGACATGGCGCGCATTGGTTATGCCGGGACCCTCCGTAAAAAAGCAGGCCAGCATCAGGGCATAGACCGGCAGGCCGTGCTCTGCCAGGTGTTTCACGGCGCCGGCGGCAATTTGGCCTGCGCCGCTGTAGGACACAATGAACACCGGTTTGGGACGCTCCGGTTCATACCCGTATTGCTGCAGGTGATGCACCAGGACCCGCGCGAAGCCGACATTGTAAATCTGCGAATACCGGGAATCCGCCGACATGGTGATCTGTACGATGTTGCGGAAGTTGATGAGATAGCCGATCAGGGAATGAATCAGGTTCTTCTTCAATTTCTGCCGCATGACCCAGCGCCAGTATCGGCTCAGCCGCCGATCTTCGGTGAGCGGCAGGTTGTTGATGGAATAGGCAAACACATCGTCAAGCACCACGGTCGTGGGACAGAGCTGCGCCAGCCGCTGCAGGATGCCGCGCTCCCGCATGCTCATCGTTTGGGACGACACACGCCCCACCCCGGACAGAAACAGGACATAGGCTTCGTTCTGGCGCCGCAACGTGCGGACGTCGCCCTCGGGCGGACACAGTTTGGAGTGGATTTTGATGTCCCGTGGGTTCTTGATATAGGACCGCAGGGACAGAAACGGGAAAACGGCAAGCCAGAGGAGGAGCAAATGCAGGACTGCCCATCCCCAAAATGCAGCATCGGGATTCATGAAGGCCTCCATGTCCAATTTCCTATCGAACTCGGGCACAGGTTACAGGGTCGGAATACCTATATTTCCGCATTTTCAATTTGCGCGGAGGACAACTCGGGCAGGTAGGAGAAAACCACATAGACCACACCATAGGTCAGCAGGGACAGCACCAGGCATGTCAGAATCGGCACGGTGTCTATGCCCACGCCCCGCTGGAGCACCACATAGAGCAACACGACGGTCCAGACATCGAGCAACCGGTAAAGGGTCCTCCCGATATACGGAAACAGGCCATATACCGCAAGCACCCGTGGCAAGACGGCCAAGCCCAGAAGGCTGAACAACTCCTGCAGATCAACATCGATCCGAAACAGGTAGGCAAGTACACCAAAGATGACCAGTGTACAAAGCACATAAGACAGGAAAAGGCGTGCCACGGTCCGGACCTGAAACCACAACAGGGCGAACCCGGTGACTTGGGCAAAGAACCGCACACCGCTCTGGACCAGTGCTTCCACCACAGCAGCGATCAGCACAAACAGCGCCGTATACTGCGCATAGAAACCGACTTGCGCAGTTTCGTAGGTATGGGCACGCAACAAATACAATGGACTGAACAGTTCAAACATACCGATTGTGTTTCCTGATCTCTGGTCCTGATGCCTTTCTCCCAAATCCCGCACCCATTACTTTCACTCTGGTTCTCGCGTCCGCCCCATCGTGACGTAATATCGTAACATGGAAGAATACCGCCCTACATCTGATCCCGCATTATACTTCCTCTGTGTCCTGTTTGCAGGTGCGGCCACATTTATGCCCAGTTTCACTGGACACAACTGGTTGCTCACAGGATTTCAGGGGGTCGGCCTGTGGCTCTTCACCGGTTTGGCCGCCCGATACGGCCCACCTGGCCGACATACGGTTCTCTTTGCCTTATGGATTCTGGTACAGACACTCACCCTGGTCCTCGCCAACCGGATCAATCCCGCGGCGGTGGAGCAAACCATTCCCCTGGGCTTTGCCATGCATCGGGAATGGCTGGAACTGCATTATACAGGGAACGGTCTCCGCATGGGATCAGTCCCGCCTGGATGGACGCTGCCCATCCAGGGCCTGCTGGGTTCGGTCGGCAGTTGGGTCACAGGCGGCTTGCTCGGATCCCTGTTGCTGGCGGATGCTGTCAACCGCATGGGTTTGGGAGCCTCGGTACTGGCCAATGATATTCTGGCCAACGATCCGGCCGGGGTCGGGCATTTCCTGTGGAACGTCATTCCCTGGGGTCTCGTGGTCCTGATGCTGGGCATCAGCAGCATGCATCTGTCCCTGACGCCATGGCTTTGGCAATGGCGGGCCGCGGAGCCAGTACAATGGCCGTTGCAACGGCCATTGCTCTTCGCCGGCATGGCGCTGGCATTTCTCGGTCTGGTGCTGCTGATCGTTTGGGGCTCCCCCTAGGCCGTGAGGCAGGAAGACAGCGAACGGATACAACCCAATTCATGCGGAAGGTTCATCACACGGTTTGACACTCCCATACTGAAACATGCCTTGGGCTCGCGAGAGCCGAATTCCCCCAGGCGTTGCCGGGCTGGTTAACAGCCGCCCCACTGGTACTGTTGGCAGAGTGCCAGATGCCAGGACAAAATGGATCGCGGTAGACTACATGAAACTCCACTCCCTTCGTCTCACTGGCTTCAAGACTTTCGGACAGGAAACAGAAATCGCCTTCAACCCCGGGGTGTCCGCCATCGTGGGTCCCAATGGCAGCGGCAAGAGCAATGTGGTAGACGCCATTTCCTGGGTCCTGGGCGAGCAGTCGCCTTCCGCCTTGCGCATCAAGCGCGCCAGCGAATTGATTTTCCAGCCGCCGGATGGCAACACGGCCCGGAATATGGCGTCGGTCGAATTGTCGATCCAGGAAGCCCAGCAGTCGCTGCCGCTGGCCGGTTCCGAACTTTCCATTGCCCGCACAGGGTACCGGGACGGCGAAAGCGACTTCTATCTGAACGGCGGCCGCACGCTCCGGAAGCACATCCGCGCCCTGTTTGCTCCCTACGGGATGGCCCAAAGGACCTTCAGCGTTATCCGGCAGGGACACACCGACTTGCTGCTTGACGTCAATCCGCATAACCGGCTGCGGGTGATTCAGGAGGCGGCCGGGGTCCTGGGCCAGATTCAGCAGAAGGAAGAAGCGCTCCGGCGGCTGGAACGCACCCTGGAGCAGCTGGCGCCTGTACGCCAGGAATTGCGCGAGCTCCGCCTGAGCATGACACATCTTGAGCGGCAGGCCCGGCAATTCGAGCGGCGGCAGGCGTTGCTGGCCGAACTGAAGCAGGTGATAGTGCCCTATTATCTCCATCACTTCAGCACGGTGGAGCACGAATTGGCCGCCAAGAGTACGGCATGGGCGGAAGCCGGCCGTGAAGTGGAGGCGCTGGACACGGCACGCCAGCAGAATCGCGCCGCGCAGGCCGAATTGCGGGACCATTATCACCGGGCCGCCAGTCAATTGGCGGAACTGCAGGCCTCCATCCAGGAGGCAGAAAAGGCCACCCAACTGAATCTCCGCCAACGGGATGTCTTGCGGGAGCGACAAAGCCAATACCGTGCCCGGTTGGATGCCCTGCGGCGCAATCAGGCGAATTTGCGCCGCCGCCATGAGGAGACGGCCACGGAGTTGCAAGAGAATCGGACGCAGCTGCGTTCCCTGACAGCGCAGCTGCGGGAAGCGGAGGAGGTGGCAAGCCAAAGGCGGGCGGTACTGGCGCAACGCCGTACCCAGCGGCACCAGAAGATGCAGCAACTGCAGGCGGCCCGGCAGGATCTCACCGCCCTGGAGCAGCGCATCGCAGCGATATCGCAGAAGCACGCGCAGCAGACCCTGGATGCCCAGTTGGTGGCCCAGACGGTCAGCGCACAGGAAGACGCCGAACGGGACTTGCAAAGGCAATGTGCCGAGATGGAGCAGTTGCAGCAAAGCCAGGATCAGGCTTGGCAGGAACGGGCGACCCAACAGGAGCAGGCCCAATCTGCCGTGGCGGCCGGGAGTCGTGAGGCCCAGCAACATGCTGCGCATGTTGCGGATCTGCAAGCGCAACGCAATGTCCTGGATCGCCGTCGGGTGGAACTCACGGCGCGCAAATCCTCTTGGGAGGCGTACCTGGCGGCCCGTATGGAGGATTTCGCCCCCGTGCCGGCAGACCAATTGGGCGAAGGCCAGATACTGGGCATATTGGGTTCCCTGCTGGTGGTGCCACCGCGCTATCAGAAGCCGCTGGCGGCTTGCCTGGGGGAATGGATGCATGGTCTGGTATTCCAGAGCTGGGGACGATGCCTGCACGGTCCTGAAGCCTGCCCATGCCGAAAGCACCCAGCAGGTCGTGCGTGTGGCGGCCCTGGACCGTTTGCCGGCGGGTTTGCCCCAGACAGCCCGGCATCCCGCCCTGGAACCCCTGGACACTGTCATTGAATATCCGCAGGCGCTGGCCTCCCTTATCGGCGTCTTGCTGGCGGATTGGTACGTGGCGGAGAACCACGGAAGTGGCGTTGCAGTACATCAAGGCCTGTGATGCGGGTACACCGCTGCGCATCGTTTCCCTGACAGGCGATCTGTTTCCTGGTCCGGGACTCATGAAGCTCCAGGGCACGGGCGAGATGGACACCCACCTGCTGAAAATGCAGCATGAAGTCCAAACCCTCAATGGGGGCATCAGGGAGGCGAACCTGCATCTGGAGGCATGCACCCAAAAATGGCAGGAGGCCACACGGATGCTGGAGGCATCCCGGGAAAGCCTGCGGCAATGCCAGGAACAGTTGGTCACAGTGAACCTGGCCGTGAAGCAGTCCGCCCAGGAGAGGGCGGAATTGGCCACGGCCCGGAAACAGCAGTTGTCCCGGCGGGAACAGCTGCGCGCAGATCACAGCCGCAACCGGACCCACCTGCGGGAACTGCAGCATGCGGCCAGATGCCATCAGGAGATGTTGGCGGAGTTGCAGACGGAGAGGGCAGACTGCCGGCAGAGGGTCACTGCGCTGGAGCAGGCATTGGCTGCGCCGGAAGACGAAGCCTGGTCACGGGAGCTGGAAGCCGCCAATCTGGCTCTGCGCAACGTGGGCAGGGACGTGGGAAATCTCCAGGAACGGGAAGTACAGCTGCAACGTTTGCAACAGTCCCTGCAGCAGGACCTGGATACCGGTCAGGAACAGGAAGAGTCCCTGAACTCGGACCTGGAAGCGGTTGCGACGGACATGGCCCGCCTGACCCGGCAGGGGGAAACCAGGGCACGGGAGCTGGATCACCAGCACACCGCATTGGCGCCTCTGGTCCAGGCCACACAGCAATTTGTGCACGAACAGCAGGAACTTGACCGCGTGCATGAAGGCCTGATGTCAGAACTGCGGGCGGAAGAAGCACGCGTACAGCAATTGCGGTTTGCCCTGGCGCAACTACAGGAACGCAAGACCTCGCTGGAAGACCAGCTGGTGGCCGATGGGGAACTCATGGCGGAAGACCACGCAGACGGGACCGCATGGTCCGACCTTCGCCTCCAGTCCCTAAGGACGTCAGAGGCCCGGATGGAGACAGAGGATGTGATATCCAGTCCCGATCTGGCTTCCCTGCGCCGCCGGATTGCGCGCAGTGGCCCGGCCCAGGAGGATCTGTACCTGGCCTTTCAGGAGGCCGGGACCCGGGCCGAGCGGTTGGAAGCCCAGTTGTCCGATCTGACCGCGGCCGAGATGCAACTGCGGGATATCGTCCAGCGTCTGGACGAGCAATTGTCGCGCAAGACACGCCACGCCTTCCATGAAATCAACCAGAATTTCAGCGAGTACTTCGCCCGTTTTTTTCCGGGTGGTCAAGGCTGGCTGGAAATGACCACGGCCCCGGCCGGAGAAACCCAGGGGGTGGAACTGTTCCTGCAGCTGCCGGGCAAACATGTACAGCATGTGGCGTCCCTGTCCGGTGGGGAAAGGGCCATGGCCGCCCTGGCCTTTATTTGCAGCATGCTGAAGTTCAACTGTCCGCCGTTCTGTGTACTGGACGAAGTTGACGCCCCCCTGGATGAAACCAATGTAAGTCGCATAGGCCAGACACTGCGGGAGCTGGCCCGGCGGACCCAATTGATTCTGATTACCCACAACCACCGCATGCTGGAATATACCGATGCCATCTGGGGCGTTACCCTCAATGGGACAGGCTGCAGCCAGGTTCTGAGCATGCGCCTGGATCACTCGCAGGAGTGGCTGGCCACACAGGTACAGGCCCCGGGTTTCTGAAGGCAGGGGTTGCAGCCTGGTCAATGCGCCGGCGAGCGGAAGCACCCCGGCAGCCAGATCCTGCGTCCTGGGGTTCCAGACCGGCGATGACAGGCAGGGCGCGCGCAGAAATCCCCGCGTGGGCTCGGGTACGAAGGCTGGCGCGGGCCAGGCTTACCGACCTGGGTGGCAGTAGGGGAGTCGGCATCCCCGCGCAAATCCTCCTGGTCCGGCCACCGGCGGGAACTGGACTCCGGCCTGATCCCTGCCGGCATTTGCCTGATCGCTAAAGGGTACTGGGGGGATTCTTCAGGCCACTGCCGCTCAGGATACCTACGACCACATCATCCGCCCCAAACAGGTCCATGTGTTTGGTAATGGCCGCGCTGGTGGCCGCGCTGGTGGGCTCCACGAAAATGCCGCCGAGGGCCATTTCGCGCTGGGCCTGCAGGATCTGGTCATTGGTGACGACAGTGGCCACGCCACGGGACTGATACACCGCGGTCAGGACGCTGTCGCCACGGGCCGGATTGATAATGGAGATCCCTTCGGCCGCCGAACTGTCAGGCGCGCCCTGTATGGGCACCACAATGGGATTGTCCTCCACGAACGACCTGTACACCGGATCAAAACCGGCAACCTGGACTACGAGGAGTCTGGGCAGATTCTGGATCAGGCCGGACTGCGCCAGATGCTGAAAGCCGCGCCAGGCTCCCAATACCAGACCCCCATTGCCAACAGGTGCTACCAGCCAATTGGGAGCCTGGCCACCCAGTTGCTCCCATATCTCCCAGGCCACCGTCATTTGACCAAAGAGAAAGGCCGGATGCAAGGCATGGGACGCGTATCCCACCTCGCGGCTTTGGGCCGCCTCGGCCGCCGCACTGGCCTGATGGCGCGGACCTTCCACCTCCACCAGTTCTGCGCCGTACGTCGCAATTTGGCTTTTCTTGGGTGCCGGTGCGGCAAGGGGCACAAAGATGCGCGCGTGAATGGCCGCGCGTGCGGCATAACAGGCCAGACTGGCCCCTGCATTGCCACTGGAATCATCCATGACGGTATGGTAGCCGTGCTGGACAAACCAGTTGATCATGACGCTGACGCCGCGATCCTTGTAGCTGCCTGTGGGCATGTGGGAATCCATTTTCCAATGAATGGTACGTTCCTGCCATGTACTGGACAGCAAGGGAGTCCAGCCTTCCCCCAGGGTAATGATGTCATCCGCAGGCAACAATTCCCGCAGCCAGGGCCGATAGCGCCAGTG
>CAXXOQ010000073.1:0-10008 GCA_963664185.2 Caldilineaceae bacterium
TATCAGCCCGTGTGAGATCGAAGAGCCCGCAGGCATGCACCATTCGGTCAGGGAAGCCGTGGCCTTCGGTGTGGCACATCCTGACCGCGGTCAGGCCGTATGCCTGGTGTACACGACCGACCAGGATCCGGAAAAAACGGAAAAGGATCTGGAACGGTACCTGAAGACGGTTCTACCGTTTTACATGCTGCCGGTTCGGTACCTCCGCATGAACGAGATCCCGCGTAACACGCATGGCAAGATCGACCGCAAGGAACTGTCGGTCCGCTACCATTCAATGTGTTTGCCGGAACTGCAAGATGAACACGACTGAACTCCGCCACTACAGCCTGCAGGGACCTTTTGCCGTCGACGGCCCGCACCTGGTGATCGGTGGCACAAGGCTGGTGGACATTGTCGCGCAATGCGGCAAGACTCCCCTGTACCTGTACAGCCGGGACATCATTCGGAATCGCATCCGGGAACTGTGCAAGCTGCTGCCGACCGGGGTCAGGCTGCATTATGCAGTCAAGGCGAACCCGATGCAGGCGGTGGTCGACCTCATTGCGCAGAATGTGGACGGGCTGGATGTCGCATCGGGCCGGGAACTGAGCACCGCCCTGCGAAGCGGCATGCCTTCGGCTGATATCAGTTTTGCAGGACCCGGAAAATCGGAGCAGGAACTTGCAGATGCCATAGCGGCCGGAATCACCCTGAACGTGGAATCGGAAACAGAATTTGCAAGGATTGCTGAAATCAGCCGCACCACCGGCCGAACTGCAAACGTGGCACTGCGCATCAACCCGGATTTCGAACTCAGGGCCTCGGGTATCAAGGTTTCAGGGGGCCCGCAGCCTTTCGGAGTGGATGCAGAGATGGCTCCGACTCTGCTGGAAAAGATCGCGGCATCGGGCATGCAGTTCATGGGGTTTCACATATTCTGCGGGTCACAGACCCTAAGGGCTGAAACGATCATCGAGGTCCAGGAAAAAACCTTCGCGCTGGCTGGCCAGCTTTCCGTGCAGGCCGGCATGCCGGTAAGGAGACTCAATATCGGGGGTGGATTCGGTATACCGTACTTCCCCGGTGACACTCCCCTTGAGGTCCGGCCGGTCATGGAAAACCTGAAGACCCTGCTTGCGCGGTACCATGAGAAGTTTGCCCGTACCGAAATCGTTCTCGAACTCGGGCGCTACCTGGTTGGCGAGGCCGGACTGTACGTGATGCGCATCACGGACAGGAAGATTTCAAGGGGCACCCTCTATCTAGTGTGTGACGGCGGGCTTCATCACCATCTTGCCGCCAGCGGGAACTTCGGACAGGCCATTCGCAGGAATTACCCGGTGACCATTGGCAACCGTATCGGGGAGCGCACAGAAAATGTATCGGTTGTAGGGCCCCTGTGCACATCCCTCGACATCCTAGCCAAGGACATGGATCTTCCCAAGGCGGACATTGGTGACTTGGTCGTGGTGTTTCAATCCGGTGCGTACGGTTATACGGCCAGCCCAATCAATTTCCTGAGTCATCCGGAACCGTCACAAATCCTGGTCTGAACTGCTGCCGGGGCCGGCAGAACCCGGATCATGCATGGCCAGCCATTTTCAAGACGATCAGGTCACGCAAGGTCCCCACCGTGTTGAAGACCTGCGCATCCAGTTCATTGGCTTCAAACCCGATGCCAAAGGTTTTTTCAAGGTCCATGATGATGCTCGTGATGGCCAGGGAATCCATCTCCGGAATGGCACCCAGCAACGGTGCATGCTCACCCATTGCCTCCATGTCTTCCGGGATCGGTACGGACTTCGCCAGTACCGCCAGGACCTGTTCTATAGTTGGCATGTTCCTGAAAACCTCACCCCTGAGACCCGGGCAGTGTCACCCGGTTACCCGTCATACCTGAATCAAGCCGGTGATGGTACAACATGCTGCACCGGGAATGAATCCTGTGCAAACACATGCCCGCCCGGGCTGTATCCATCCGTTCACCCGGACACATGCCTGGCCTCGAAATCACGCATGAACTCCACTAGGCGTTCCACGCCCGCATCCGGCATGGCATTGTACAGGCTGGCACGGATTCCCCCTGCACTTCGATGGCCGCGCAGGCCATGCAGCCCGTTTTGCCCTGCCTCGGCCAGGAACAGCTCCTGCAAACCCTTATCCCTGATTTCGAAAGGCACATTGATCCTGGAGCGGAATTCTTTGACGACCTGGTTCCTGTACAGCCGGCTTGAATCAAGCACCCCGTAAAGGATACTGGCGCGACGCAGACTCCTTTCGTGCATGACCTGCACTCCCCCCTGACCCTTCACCCAGTCCAGAAGCACCTGCAACACATAGATCGCAAATACAGGGGGCGTGTTGACCATGGATTGCTCCCGCGCACAGCGCCGGTAGTCATTCAGCCGCGGGACCTGCTCGTTCACGAGGTCCACCCATTCTTTCCTGATGATGACGACGCACAGGCCTGCAATCCCGAGGTTTTTCTGGGCACCGGCGTAGAGGACCGCGAACCTGCTGATCTCTACGGGACGCATAAGTACTGATGAGGTCATGTCGCATACCAGTGAACCCCGTGGCGTGTCGGGAATTCCCGGAAATGCGATCCCTTCGACCGTCTCGTTGTCGCAATAATGCAGGTAAGTAGCCTGCGGATCCAGGTTCCATTCCCGTTCGGGTGCAATGGACAGGCCATCCTCTTCATGCAGGGCATGGATCTCCCGGATCCCTGCCAGCCTTTCTGCCTCCTCGGCAGCCTTCGCAGACCAGTACCCCGTGCACACGTAATCGGCACTGCGTCCAGGGCCAAGGAAATTGAGCGGCAGCATGGAAAACTGGCCGGTAGCCCCGCCATGCATGAAAAGCACCGCATAATCCTCCGGGATCTGCATCAGTTCCCGCAGCAGGGATTCAGCATTCTTCCTGATTCCAGAGAAAACTTCTCCACGGTGAGGAAGTTCGATTACGGACAGCCCGCTACCCCGGCAGTTCAAGAACTCCCGCCTGATTTTCTCCAGCACCGGGCGAGGCAACGCTGCAGGACCGGCGCCAAAATAAAAGATGTCCTGCATGGGTATCAGCGGGTATCTTACAGGAACTGCAGGCCGGTATGCCTGATCTCAGATTCCGGGCAGGCCATGCCCGGACTGACCAGTAAATGCTTTCTCAGTCAGTGTCATCGGCCAGGTTCTCGATCCTCTCGACCTCCACGAGCTGTTCTTCTTCGTCCAGGCGGATCAGTCTCACACCCTGGGTGTTGCGCCTCGTCCTGGAGACCCCCCCAACGGGCGTGCGCACCAGGGTCCCGCTGTTGGTGATCAGCATGATTTCATCATCGCAAGAGACCGCTATGGCACCGATCACCTTGCCGTTTCGTGGCCCGGTCTGGATGGTGATCACGCCCTTGCCGGCACGATTTTGCACCGGGTATTCCTCGATTCCGGTGCGCTTCCCGTACCCGTTTTCAGTGGCCACCAGGATTTCGGTCTCGCCCATGCCTGGCTTCAGGCTGAGCAGGCTTATGACACGCTGTCCCTCGTCCAGCCGGATTCCGCGCACACCCCGGCTGGTGCGCCCCGTGGCAGAAACGCTCCTTTCACTGAAACGGATTGCCTTGCCTGCATCGCTGACCATCAGAAGCTCGGTGTCTCCATGTGTCATCACAACATCAATAAGGTAGTCGTTGTCACGCAGGTCCACCGCAATGATACCGCCGGCCCGAGGCCGGGAAAACGCGGTCAGACGGGTTTTCTTGACGGTGCCGCTGCTGGTTGCCATAACGACGTAGGCATCTTCCTGAAATTCCCTGACAGGCAGCACGGCATTGATTCGCTCCCCTTCCTGCAACGGCAGGAGGTTGACGATAGGCTTGCCGCGTGCCGTGCGACCGGCTTGTGGAAGTTCGTAGACCTTGAGCCAGTACACCTTGCCACGGCTGGAAAAACACAGGACGGTGTCATGCATGCTGGCAACGAACAGCCGGTCAACAAAATCCTCGGCCTTGACCGACGTGGCGGCCTTTCCCTTTCCGCCCCGCCGCTGCGGATTGTACGTGTCCAGTGGCTGTGACTTGGCATAGCCGCCATGCGACAAGGTTACCACCACTTCCTCGTCCTGGATCAGGTCTTCCATGGTAAGCGCCACCTGTTCATCGGAAATTTCCGTTCTCCGGTCGTCACCGTACTGGTCCCGGATAGCCTCCAGTTCACTGCGAATGACGCGCATGAGTCGATCCGGATCCTGCAGGATCTCGAGCAGGTCGATGATCCTGTCCAGCAGTTCGCTGTAATCGTTGACAATCTTGTCCTGCTCAAGGCTGGTCAGACGATGCAGCCGCAAATCCAGTATCGCCTGTGCCTGCATCGGTGACAGCCGGTACCCTTCCTCCTGCATGCCGAATTGATCCCCCAGGCCTTCCGGGCACGAGACCCTCGGCCCCTGAGCGCTTCAGCAGCCCCGTGACGATTCCGGGCGGCCACGGCCTTTCGACCAGCTGGTCCTTGGCCACTGCAGGGCTCGCGGACTGCTTGATCAGTGCAATGATTGCATCGATGTTCGTGAGGGCGACGGCAAGGCCTTCCAGGATATGCACCCGTTCCCGTGCCTTGCGCAGCTCGAACAGCGTGCGGCGTGTGACCACGTCACGCCGGTGCCGGATAAAGACCTGCAGGACCTGTTTCAGGTTCAGCAACCGCGGCTGTCCATCGACCAGCGCCACCATGTTCATGCTGAACACGCTCTGCATGGCCGTATGCTTGAACAGGTTGTTCAGAATCACACCGCTCACTTCGTCCCGGCGCAATTCGATGACAATGCGCATGCCTTCCTTGTCTGACTCATCGCGAAGCCCGTTGGCCGCAATTCCGTCCAGACGTTTTTCCTTGACCAGTTCTGCAATCTTCATGACCAGGTTGGCCTTGTTAACCTGGTATGGCAACTCGGTGACAACGATGCGCTCGCGCCCGCTCTGCGCATCCTGCTCGATATGGGTGCGGGCACGCATATGGATGCGCCCGCGACCCGTGAGATAGGGCCCCTCGACGATGCCCTCCCTGCCATTGATGATGGCAGCGGTCGGGAAATCAGGGCCTGGCAAATGCTGCATCAGGGCCTGGCAATCCATGTCCGGCGCCTCAATCAGTGTGATACACGCGTTGATCACTTCCGTCAGGTTATGCGGGGCGATATTCGTCGCCATGCCCACGGCAATGCCGGATGAGCCGTTGACCAGCAGATTGGGAACACGGGTCGGAAGCACGGTTGGCTCGGACTCGGAATTGTCGTAGTTCGGTGCAAAATCCACGGTTTCCTTGTCCAGGTCCGCAAGGATCTCGTGCGTGATGCGAGCCATGCGCACCTCCGTGTAGCGCATCGCGGCCGGCGCATCCCCGTCGACCGAACCAAAATTGCCCTGACCGTTTATGAGCATGTAGCGCATGGAAAACGGCTGGGCCATTCGCACGATGGTGTCGTAAACGGCCGACTCGCCATGCGGATGGTACTTGCCGATGACATCCCCCACCACGCGGGCAGATTTCTTGTAAGGCTTGTTCCAGTCATTGCCCAGTTCATTCATGGCGTGCAGGGCACGGCGATGCACCGGCTTCAGGCCGTCCCGCACGTCCGGCAGGGCACGTCCGACGATCACGCTCATGGCATAATCGAGGTACGACTGGCGCATCTCGTCTTCGAGATTTACTGACAGGATTTCTTTGGCAATGGCAGCCATGGGTATAATTCGGGAATCCCCTTGAGATACAATTTAAGGCACTAAATTATAGCACAGGCTCCCGAACAGTAGCTCGGTAAAAAAGGCATTCACAATCAGGTTAAAAGCCCTGAAACAAAAATCGACCCTTCCCGGAACCTGTTTTTCCCTGCTGCCTGCCAGAAATCCGTCAATTCTCCATCAGGATCCTGATTTTCCTGCGGGTGGGCTGCTCGACGACGCCTTTTTCTGTCACCAGCGCAGTGACAAGCTTCGCCGGAGTGATGTCAAACACCGGGTTCCAGACCCTGGCCCCAGCCGGCGCCAGGACATGCCC
Organism: Caldilineaceae bacterium; assembly: GCA_963664185.2. Lineage (GTDB taxonomy): Bacteria > Chloroflexota > Anaerolineae > Caldilineales > Caldilineaceae > Bin34. Next base: position 6,027 of record CAXXOQ010000073.1, read on the forward strand.
TTCATATTCGGTAACCTCATGCTTCGAGCGCTCCTCGATCTCGATCCGGGCCCCCTCACTGGCTTCCATGTCGACGGTGCTGGTCGGTGCGGCCACCATGAATCCGACTCCATGCTGCCGGGCCATCACCGCCAGGGAGTACGTGCCGATCTTGTTGGCAACGTCGCCGTTGCACGCGATGCGATCGGCCCCCACGATGACCCAGGCCAGGCGTCTTTGCCGCATCAGGCTTGCCGCGGCACTGTCGCAAATCAGCGTAACGGGTATCCGGTCCTGCATCAGTTCCCAGGCCGTAAGCCGGGCACCCTGAAACCAGGGGCGGGTCTCATCGACGAAAATGTTCCGGATCTTGTCCTGGGCATGGGCGCTGCGGATTACCCCCAGGGCCGTACCGTAACCCCCGGTTGCCAGTGCTCCGGCGTTGCAGTGGGTCAGTACCTCCGCTCCGGCCTCCAGCAATCCTGCACCAAATTCTCCGAGCGCACGGTTGGCCCTGACGTCCTCCCGGTGAATCCTTTTCGCGGCATCCAGCAGATAGGGTCCGGGATCCTCATCTCCTGTCTCGGCCATCAAATCCCGCATCCGTGTCACGGCCCATTTCAGGTTGACCGCAGTGGGACGCGCCTGCAGCAATGCCTGCAGGTCCGCCTCAATTGTCTCCCGCCAGTTGCCCGGTGACGCCGCATGGTGCTGCCTTGCAGCGAGCACGATGCCGTATGCCGCACTCACTCCAATGGCCGGAGCGCCACGTACCACCATGTCACGAATGGCTTCGCTGACCTCCTGCACCGATGTGCATCCCACAAAATGGATTTCGTTTGGCAACCTGCGCTGATCGAGCAGCACCAGCTGGTCGTTGCACCAGCGAATCGCCTGTTCCGCCAGCGAGCTCATGCCCTTCCGGACCTCATTACTGCCCAGCCGCCATGCCCCGTACCGAGGCATGCTGTATTGCCTGCATGGCAAATGCCATTGCATAATGCGTCTCAATCACCGCCATCAGCGCACACCCGACTACCAGCTATTCGATGAAACACGTAGAGACCCTGATCCATGGCAAGCATATCATCCCCATGGACAATGGCGCGCGCACGTTGACAGATTTCAGCATCGCCGTGCAGGACGGCCGAATTATTGATATCGTGCCGGATGCCAGGGCTGCAGGCAGCTACACGAGTGACGCCTCCTACCGTTATGACCATCACATCATTCTTCCCGGGCTGATCAACACCCACACGCATGCCGGAATGTCCCTGTTTCGTGGCCTGGCCCATGACCTGCCCCTGATGGAGTGGCTGAACGGGCACATTTGGCCGGCAGAACAGAAATGGATGAACGAGGAATTTGTAAGGCTCGGTACGCAGCTGGCCATGGCCGAGATGATACGGGGCGGCATCACCTGTTTCAACGACATGTATTTTTTCCCCGAAATTGCAGCCAGGGAAGCGGCACGCACCGGCATGCGGGCTCACCTGGGCATGATCCTGTTCGACTTTTCCACGCCCTATGCCGGGTCCGTGGACGAATATCTTGAAAAAGGACTGGCCGTGCACAGCGAATACGGTTCGCATCCCCTGGTAGGAGTCACGCTCGCTCCGCATGCCCCCTACACGGTTTCGGACAAGCCACTGGAGCGTGTTGCCTGTCTCTCGGAGGAACTGGGATTGCCAGTTCACATCCACCTGCATGAAACCGAACAGGAAATCTCCATGAGCCTGGAACAGCACGGAATGCGGCCCCTGCAACGCCTGGATCGGCTTGGACTGGTCAACAGCCGCCTGATTGCCGTGCACATGACGCAACTGACGGATGCGGAGCTGGACCTGCTGGCCAAGACCGGCGTCAGCATCGTTCACTGCCCCCAGTCCAACCTGAAGCTTGCGAGCGGGTTTTGCCCGGTTCAGAAGCTTCGCGACAGGCAAGTCAACGTGACACTCGGCACCGACAGCTGTGCGAGCAACGACGACCTGGACGTACTGGGTGAAATGCACACCGCTGCCCTGCTGGCAAAGGGTGTGGCCCGGGATGCCTCGGCGCTGCCCGCTTATGATTCCCTGCGGTGCGCTACGGTGCACGCCGCCGAGGCACTCGGCATCGCGGACAAGACGGGCTCCCTTGAAGTCGGCAAGGCTGCCGACATGACTGTTCTCGACATCGAACAGGTAGAGGCCCAGCCTGTCTACGACCCGATCGGGCATACCGTGTATGCCACACAACGTTCACAGGTGTGCGATGTATGGGTGGAAGGCAGGTTGCTGCTGCAAAACAGGAAACTGCAGACCCTCGATCAGGATGAAATCGTCGCACGCACCCGTGAATGGGGCAAAAAAATACAGAATGGAAAGGCTCCCGGAGCGTTCAGCGGTTAGAATGGATGCTGGCTGTTCCGGTGCCGGGACCTGCAACCCAGACCAACTGACGCAATTTCACATGCCGAATCCGAACCTCGACAAAGAAGAACTGGCAAAATTCGAAGCGCTCGCACAGCGCTGGTGGGACAGGGAAGGTGAGTTCAAACCCCTGCATGACATCAACTCCCTGCGCCTGGACTTCATCGACTCCCATGCGGGACTGGCTGGCAAGAAGGTCCTGGACATCGGCTGCGGCGGCGGCATCCTGACCGAAGCCATGACACGCAAGGGCGCCGAGGTGACAGGGATCGACCTGGGCCGGGCTTCACTGGCTGCCGCACAGCTACATGCGAATGAGCAGCAGCTTGAAATCGAATACCGGCTGATTTCCGCAGAAGAGCTTGCCGACCAGGAACCCGAATCGTACGACGTGGTGACCTGCCTCGAGATGCTGGAACATGTTCCGGACCCGGCTGCCATCGTCAAGGCCTGCACCCGGCTGCTCAAGCCTGCAGGACATGCATTCTTTGCCACCATCAACCGGAGTCCCAAGTCACTGCTGTTCGCCATTGTGGGTGCGGAATATGTCCTCGGGCTGTTGCCGAAAGGCACCCACCAGTACGAGAAGTTGATTCGCCCGGGCGAGCTCGACCGCTGGATCCGCCAGGCCGGATTGCATACCGTCGAGATCACAGGCATGCAATACAACCCGATCACCAAGGTTTACCGCCTGTCATCTGACCCGAGTGTGAACTACCTCGTGTTCGCTTCCAGGCCCTGAGCGGACCTGTCAAGGCATGCGTCGAATGACACGGGTCCGGGCCGTTCTGCTGGATCTGGACGGGACCCTGGCACACACAGCACCGGACATGGCCGATGCGCTGAACGAGCTGCTGGCCCGTCATGGCAGGGACGGGGAAAATTACGACCGTGTACGCCAGCACACTTCCCGGGGCGCCATTGCACTGATCCGGCTGGGTTTCAGTGAACCCATGGATGAAAGCAGGCTTTCGGGGCTTCGCGACGAATTCCTGCAGATCTATGCGGGCCTTCTGCACGACAAGACCCGGCTTTTCCCAGGTATGCCGCACCTGCTGGATTGTCTGGACGAGGCCGGACTTCCGTGGGGGATCGTGACCAACAAGCCCTCTCATCTTACTGAACCGCTGGTACAGAAGCTCGGCCTTGCCGCCCGGACGGGTTGTACCATCAGCGGTGATTCGCTCCCTGAAAGAAAACCGAGTCCGATGCCTCTCCTGCGGGGTGCTGAACTGCTCGGTGCAGACCGCACAGACTGCGTGTATGTGGGGGATGACCCGCGTGACGTGGAGGCCGGAAGGGCTGCCGGCATGAATACCGCTGTGGCCGCGTATGGCTACATCCAGGAAGGCCAGGATCCTTTCACATGGGGAGCCGATGTGGTCATCGAACACGTGTCCGAACTAAAGAATTGGCTTTTTTCACAAGACTGACCAACAATAGCAGGATGCTACCGGCTGAATCACAAGACCTCTGGCTGCTTGCCTTGACCGTGACCTGCCTGTGCCTGCTCAGCGCGGCGCTCGGGGCGTGGGCCGTGTACTACCGGAGCCGCCAGCGGAAATGGAAGCTCGAATCGGAAATCCAGCGGC
>CAXXOQ010000074.1:0-58872 GCA_963664185.2 Caldilineaceae bacterium
GCGTAAGGCGTTCGATACCGATAAAACGAACCTGCATTGATTCCTTGATTTCTGCGAGCCAAGGGGGATTTGGAATATCCTGTAACGGTAACTGATCGCCATACTTGCCTACAACTTCGTCCAAATCCAGAATGTCGCCCGTGTGTCGGTCATGCCATTCCGCAGGGCCAATCTGGCTAAGGAATGGCACGAAATCCTCAATGTCAAAAGAAAAAAGCAAGCTTTCCTTGTCTCTTGGGAGCTTGGGCCTGAAAGTTTTCAACTGACCTGTAGGTTTTGAATACTCAAGCTGCAACTTGGGATGTTCATATCCATTGACGGGCACTCGCCGCACCGCCTTGAGGACGGAGTTATCATCGCAAAGGACGTTGACTGCCTGAAAGGGCATCCGTTCAAGGTGCTGCACTGGACGATTGAACAGCGTGTCCAGAATTGATAAGATCATGGTCTTCCCAATCCCATTGGGTCCAAACATGATGGTTATCTTTTCGTCGGGATCAAGGACGAGGTCATGATTGAACCGATCAAAGAGGCCGTATACACCTATCTTTGAAATTTTCACTGGTATCACCCAAGATCTCGATCTGGTGTGTTCGCATGCCACCACAAATTATAGTCCATTGAATCACCTTGTGTGTATGTCTCTGTCCCGGACGCCAAGAGGCCTGGTCATAGGCTCCAAACAGGTAAACCAAAGTCTTGTGGAGAGCACAAAACCAGGGCTGCAACGATGATGGGCATGCGATTGGCTAATTTGGCTGACGTCTTGCCGGTATCAGATCTGATACCCATGGGGTTTGATAAGGCAACATCCCCATAGCCTGTATATGGAGTGTCAAGCGCAGTCCATACCAGGCATTGGTATTACAGGGAAGAAATGGAATGGTACAACGACCATACAACATCCATAAGAGCCGACACAGAATCGAAAAAGACAACACTTTCATAAACGAAATATGCTTTTATAATTGCGTTGATGGTGCCAGGGCAATCTTGTCCTCCTTCCCACACTGGGGTGCTTGGGGAGCTCCATGCGGCTCTGGTATTGGGGCAGCTGTCGTACGGGACTTGGATGCATCTCCCGTTGCTTCCGCCGCGCCATGGGGTGCTCCGCGGCCGTTGCAAGGCCCGAAAATGCGCCCCATTTGGATTCAGGTGTCGCATACTCTGGGCAACGGCCCAGGCATCCCCATCAAACGCTATCATGGCTATCCCGCACAGGGAGTTGCCGTGCATGCGCCTCGGCGTTTGCTCCAGGGACAGCGGCCACCGTGTTGCGGCCTGTCTTAGGGGTGGTCTGGATGTACAGGCCATAGCCGCTGACAAATAACGATCACAGCCATCCGTTACAGCCTGTCTGCCCCGCTTTGGATTTCAGTTCAGAAACATCTGTCCTGTGGGACCGAACTGGTAGCGATCCTGCCGGTCCATGGTGTCAATCCCGTACTGCAGAATCATCTTTTCCCGGGACAGGAAGTTGAACTCGGTGATCAGCATGTCTTCCACGGTTTCCCGTTCAATGACCGCTTGCTTGTCCCGCAGTTCGATCTGCATGGCAATGGCGATCAGGGCGGCCAGCGTCTCGGGATCTTCCGGCACCTCGTTGATCTTCAGCTTGAGGTTGGCCCCCTTTTCCAGCAGTTCCACATATTCCAGAAAGGCCGGCCGTACCCGCTCCACCAGCTGTTCGGACCGCTCCGGATCGCTGATGGTGATGGGATAGTCGGAAACCCGGGCTGCGGGATAGGCCCGGGTGGTGACGATCTCCTGAATGCGGAAGCGGCTCAGGCCCACCGTGACAATATTGAGCCGGTTGTCTTCCAGATGATCGGCACTGCGGATGGCGGCCATGGTACCTACCCGGTAGGGTGTGGCCATTTCACCGACTTCCTCGCCTTCCCGGATCAGAACCACACCAAAAGGCTGCTCGGCTTCCAGACACATGTGGATCATGGTCTTGTAGCGTTCCTCAAAGATGTGCAGGGGCAGGATCATGCCGGGAAACAGGACGGTGTTGAGGGGAAAAACGGGAACTTCCATGATAGTGTCCTATGTATGGGTGGAGATCCTGTCGGGTGTCTTCATCATCTCACGGAGCAGGGTCGTGGCAAAACAGCCTTTGGGCAGGGAGAAGGCCAGGCCGATGCCGTCCGGCCTGCGGGTGACCGCCAGATCCGGCACACGCAACAGGCCTGTGCGCCGGGTACCCGTAATGCGATCGCGTTTCCAGTCGTGCTGTTCCAGGCCGGCCTGGGCCAGAATGCAGGTTTCCCAGTGGTGGGCTTCGTGTTCCGCTGCCCACATCTTATGCCCAAACATGGGGGCCGTAAAGCTGATTTCACCCGCCTGCAGGCGTTTGGTGTCCTGCTGCGGGTCGGACACGACAAACATGCCGCCGGTCGTCAGCTTGCGGGCCACGTCGCCCCGGACCATGCAGTCCAGGCCATTTTCGGCCTGGCGCAAGGCCAGATACTGGTTGCAAAGATAGCTCTGGTAGGCCGAGACATACAGCTTGTGCAGCCAGCGACGACGCTCGCGCCAGCCCTCATACACAATGCGCCAGCCCTGCTGCACGTTGCGGCCCTCGTGGCCGAAACGCTGGGGGCCGAAGAAATTGGCCAGTCCCTGCCGGCGCAGACTGGCGGCGATGGCCCGGGCCCGCTCCTCGGCTTCGGCCAGGGCGCACGCCGGTTCCCGGATCAGGATTTCAAAGGTATTGCCGTACAGATGCCCGGTGCGGAGTTTGTTGCCGTGCCAATCTACCGCATGCACCTGGAAAGGCGTTTGGGCTTCCAGGTCGGCCTGCAGATCCATGCCTGCGGTGGGGTCCCGGTCCTCACACAGGACACTGAAGGTTTGGGTCGTGAGCGCATGCTTGTCCTTGAGGCCGGCATAGCCAATGGCGGCCATGGGTACGTGCAGCCTCTGGCTCAGTATCTTCACGACATCCGGCGTGGTCATGCCTTCCCGGCTCAGCGTGATGTACAGATGCCGACCTGCGCCCACCGGGGCATAGGCCGGGATTTCAATGACACGAAAGTCGCGGGGATACACCCGAATCCGGCCCCCTATACCGGGCAGGTCCGGGGTGCGATAGGGCAGGTCCAGGCCGGTCAGATGGTGGGTGCCGGTGGGGCAGGCCGGAGCCAACGTGGCAGAATTCATGACAGACCGACAGGTTGATCCGGATCGAAAGCGACGTCATCCTTGTAGTACATCGCGACATAGTGTGTCAGTTTGCGGATCTGGCCCCCGAAACGGAAGCCGGCGGCGTGCAAGTGCATGCGGGCCATGGCCGGCGGCATGGCAGCCGGGTTCAGCACTTCGTCGTACACCACAAGGCGGCTGTCCGGCTTGGCCACTTCGAACAGGCGCGTCAGGCAGGCATGCAGGTCGGGAATTTCCCCCAGCACCGAACCCAGGACAATCAGGTCCGTGGTATGGGGAGACACGGGGGCAGCCTGCAGATCCGACAGGTAGAAGCGTACCCGATTTTCCAGGCCCGCGGCGGCAATGCGGCGCCGGGCGTGATCCGCAAGGGCGGCCTGAATGTCCAGCGCCAGGATCTGGCCGGCGCCATGGAGCTTCTCGGCCAGGGGCTGGGTCACGACGCCTGTGCCGCAACCCAGCTCCAGTACGGTCATGCCCGGGCTGACGCCAAAGAGATCCACCAGGCCATCGGGATCCAGATACCGCAGGCGGACCGTGCCCTGCAGCAACGCGGCCAACTGCCGCGGAAAGGGCCGCGGCTGCTGGAACCAGTGGAGCCGCATGCCCAGATAGAGACCCAGGATCAATCCCGCCAGGCGCATCATCACGTTGGGCCCATGCCTACCGGTACAGCGGGACTGCCGGGGCAGCCTTGGCCGGGGGCCAGGGAGAGGGCGGCGGTGCAGCCAGATGGAAACATGAGGGAGCGGCTTTCCTTGGGTGTGTTTCTGCGGCCCGGTCCCCTATAATATAGCCTATTGTGACATCCAGACATGATACATGGCCGGGCCTTGCCCCGGCATGTGGCGGACAGCTCTTGCATGCTCATTTCCGTGGTCATACCGCTGTTCAATGAAGAAGAAATGGTGCATACCCTTTATGAGCGCCTGTCCCTTTTCTGGTCCCAGGCCGAGGTGGCGCCGGACACGGAATGGGAGTTGATTTGCATCAATGACGGCAGCCATGACCGGACCCTGGAGTTGCTGCTGGAGCTGCACCGGACGGACCCGCGCGTCAAGGTGATCGACCTGAGCCGCAACTTCAATCAGCAGATTGCGACCAGTGCCGGCCTGATCTATGCCCAGGGGGATGCGGTCATTGTCATGGACGCCGATCTGCAGGATCCCCCGGAAGTGATGAACGCCCTGATTGCCAAATGGCAGGAAGGGTATGAAGTGGTGTACGCGGTCCGCCGCTCCCGGGAGGGCGAAACCTGGTTCAAGCGTCTGACGTCCCGCGTGTTCTACCGCCTTATGCGCTACTTCATGAGTGTGGAACTGCCCCTGGACACGGGGGACTTTCGCCTGCTGGACCGCAAGGTGGTCCGGGAACTCGCGAAAATGGGGGAACGCCACCGTTTCATCCGGGGCCTGAGCAGTTGGGTGGGTTTCCGGCAAACGGGCGTCTACTTTGATCGTCCGGAACGTTTTGCCGGGGAAACCAAGTATCCCCTGCGCTCCATGCTGCGCATCTCGCTGGATGCGGTCACGGGTTTCAGCTACCAGCCCCTCTACCTGGCTTCGTATCTGGGTTTCCTGCTGGCGGTCCTGGCCATGGTGGGGATTGCGGCCGTCATCGCCTTGCGCCTGTCGGGCATCAACGCCCTGACAGGACAGGCCACGACGCTGGTCGCGGTCCTCCTGCTGTGCGGGGTCCAGCTGATATTCCTGGGGATTATCGGGGCCTATCTGGGACGCATCTACGATGAGGTCAAGGGCCGGCCCCTCTTCATTGTCAACCGGATCTATGGCTGGGAAACGCCACCGGCAACGGATCCGCCAACCCTTCCTACCGGTTCAGCTCCCGTACCAGATGCTGTACCTCCGGCAGAATGAGCTGGGTCATGGCCAGGCGCACGGCGTTGGAGGAACCGGGCATGCAGAAAATGAACCGATCCCGGTAGATGCCGGCCAGGGCCCGGGACAGCAGGGCCGCCGCCCCCACTTCCGCATAGCTCAGCATGCGGAACAGTTCGCCAAATCCGGGCAGTTCCTTCTCCAGCAGCGTGGCCACGACATCACATGTCTGGTCCCGGGTCGTAATGCCCGTGCCCCCATGGGTCAGGATCGCTTGCGCCGGTGAGTCGCAAAATGCCTCGATGGCCGCGTGAATCTGGTGCGGTTCATCCCTGACAATTTCATAGCCCGCGATATGGTGCTCGGAATCGGCCACCAGGGCATGAATGAGCTGGCCGCTTTTGTCGGTTTCACGGGTGCGGGTATCGCTCACGGTCAATACGGCCAGGGCAATGGACCCATACGCCCGTGCTTCGGCCCGGTGTTCTGCTGTGCTCATGCGGTGTGCTCCCATTCCTCGGCTATGTCGGACAAGGACCATTCCTGGTACATCTGGACAAAGAAGTCTGCCATCACGCGATGCCGTTTCCGGGCCAGGCGGCGGCCGGCAGAAGTACACATTTGGTCCGCCAGCTGCCGCAACTTGATTTGCCATTCCCGTGCGGGCGTGTCAGGCCAAAGCGCGGCCGCGGATGGCGTATCTGTGGGATGGCAGGATGCACCGTCCCACAGGGGATGGCCGTGCAATCCTGCAAAACCGAACGTGCGGGCTATACCTATCGCGCCCAGACATTCCAGTTTGTCGGCGTCGTACAGGCATGCGGCTTCCCGGGAGCGTGGCTGTGGGGAGGCGCGGCGAAAGCGATGGTGACGGATGCAATGGGCCACGGCCTGAATCAGGGCAGGGGGCTGATGGTATACGGCCAACATATCCTCTGCTACCCGTGCGGCTCCCTCTTCGTGTGTGTCCCGCGGGTGGGCGGCACTGGGGACATCATGCAACAAGGCAGCCAGGCGGACCGTTTCCACATCAGCGCCTTCCGCCCTGGCCAGCCATTCCCCCACACGCAACACGCGCAGCACATGATCGAAGTCATGGATGGGGTCTGCGTCCTGATACAGGGGACGGAACAGATCAAGGCGGCTTGACAGCGGTGTCACAGTCAGGTTCTCAGCCCGCGAATTGCAGGATCACGCCTACATAGACTGCAAGCAGCAGGAAAAGGATGAAGACCGCTTCGGCCACAAGGCGACGGAGCATGCGCAACGGTACCGGAATGTGTCAATCTGAATCGAACAGGGCGACGGTCACGCCGTCGCCTCCTTCTTCCGCATTGCCGGGTCGGCTGTGCGTGACATGCGGATGCCGCCGCATGAGCGCACGGACCGCATCCCGGAGCTGTCCTGTACCCTTGCCATGGATAACACGCACCCAGGGCATGCTGCTGAGGTAAGCGTCTTGGAGGTACTGGTCTACCTGGGCCACACCCGGATCGACCCGCGTTCCCCGGATGTCCAGTTCCATGCTGACGCGGGTCCGCGGTTTGCGTGACATGCGGACCTTGACCTGCCGGGTGGTCCGGTCCGGGGCTGGCTTGTGCCGCAATTCCAGATCCTCAACGCGGGTCTTGAAACGCATGGCACCCGCCTGGACTTCCGCGCGTCCTCCCGACAGAGACACGACCTGGCCGGTGGCTCCCAGTTGGGGCACCCAGACGGTATCGCCCTGGGCAATGGGACCGATAGCCCGGGTGGCTGGCCCAGGCGGTGAGTCAGGCATTTCGGCCGGCACGGCCGTGGTCAACTGATCCAGGTGTCCCTGGGTTTCGGCCAGGGTCTGCAACCGTTTGGACCGTTCCTGATCCCAGATATCGGCTGACACCTGCTTGCGCAATTGGGCCAGATCCACCCTGGCCGCGGCGACCAGGCGTTCCACTTCCGTACGGGCTTCAGCCAATACGGCACGCCGATCTTCCTCGACCTGGCGCAACCGGTACAGCAATGCGCTCTTGGCCAGCCGCGTGCGCTCTCGTTCCTGGCGTGTCTGCTCCACCTGCGCCTGGATCCGTTCCCTGGCCTGGCGAATGTCTTCCAGCATGGAATTGGCATTCACCACGTCGTCGTGCACGTTGGATTCGGCGTGGCTTACGATGGCCTCGGGCAGGCCCAGGCGGCGGGCAATGGCCAGGGCATTGGACTTGCCCGGCAGGCCCATGTTCAGGCGGAAGGTGGGACGCAGCGATTCCACATCGAACTCCATGGCCGCATTGCTGACACTGGGAGTGCTATGGGCATACAGCTTGATATCGCTGTAATGGGTGGAAGCGAGCGTGGTCACGCCGCGATGGCGCAGGTGCTCCAGCAGGGCAATGGCCAGGGCGGAGCCTTCCTCCGGATCCGTACCGGCCCCGATTTCGTCCAGGATGACCAGGCTGGCATCCGTGGCCTCTTCCAGGATCGCCACAATGCGGGTCAGGTGGCTGCTGAAGGTGCTCAGACTCTGTTCGATGCTCTGCTCATCCCCGATATCGGCATGTACGTCCGCGAACACGGACAGACAACTGCCGGAACCTGCCGGAATCATGAGCCCGGACTGCGCCATAAGCACCAGGAGCCCCACGGTTTTCATGGCCACAGTCTTGCCGCCGGTATTGGGCCCCGTGATAATCATCACATGGCTGGGGGGACACCCTGTCGGCCCCAGTTCCGGGCCCAGCTCGAAATTCAGGGGTACGACCTCATCCGGGTCCAGCAGGGGATGACGTGCCTGCCGCAGCCAGATGCGGGATCCGGGGTGCGTCTGGTGGACCGGCAATGCCTCCGCATCGCGTTGCGGGCGGGATGCGGCACGCTGGTGTTCCCGAATTTCCGGTACGATGCCGTGCAGCGCATAGGCCAAACGGCCCTTGGCCAGCGTGAAATCCAGGTCGGACAGGACGGACACATTCAGGGCGAGGGTTTCCGCTTCCGCCGCAACGAGTGCCGTCAGTTCCGTCAGAATGCGGCGTACCTCCTTCTCTTCCTCCAGTTCCAGCATGCGCACGGCGTTGTTGTGTTCCACCACTTCCAGGGGTTCCACGAACAGGGTGGCGCCACTGGTGGACTGGTCATGTACAATGCCCGGGATCTTGCCCCTGTATTCCGCGCGCACCGGCAGCACATAACGTCCCTGCCGCTGGGTGACAAGCGCATCCTGCAAATAGGGAGTCAGATGCGTACTTGCGGTAAGACGTTCCAGGGTACGCGTCAGGCGTCCCTGCTCAACCCGCAATCTGCTGCGAATCGAAGCCAGGGCCGTACTGGCTGTATGCATCACCTCGGCCCGCTCATTGATGCAGCGGGCGATTTCCGTGGCCAGATCACGGCAGGCATGGAGCAGGCCAGCCATCTCGGCCAGGCCTGGATAGTCCGTGGCGTGTTTGGTGAAAGTACGCTGCAAAACGCGGGTGCGTTCCAGCAGGAGCTGGATATCCCGCAGTTCACCGGGCAACAGCATGGCCCGGCGCTGGGCGCGGACAAGGAATGCCGATACATCGGTAATGCCACCAAAGCTTGGTTCCGGCTGATGGGCCAGATACTCGTAGGCTTCCTGGGTCAGCGCCAGCCCGGTTTGAACCGTGATCCGATCCGGGCTGGGGCGGAGGGCTTGGGCTTGGGCCTGGCCACCACTGAAGGCACAGTGGAAAGCCAGTCGGTCCAGGATTTTGGGATATTCCAGCAGTTCAAGTGTGTGGTCGTGCATGAAATGCCACGGTTGCGGACAAAGACACCGGACGGGAGAGGCAGTGTATGGGACCCCATGCCAGCCGTTGCCATTATATGCGATACCCGGAAGAGAAGGGTGATGATGGCGGAATTGTATTCCGGATTTCCGCCATGCTGTATAATGTCCAGCGTGGTCATGTAGCGGGGAGTAGCGCAGTCCGGTTAAGCGCACGGCGTTTGGGACGCCGGGGTCGAAGGTTCAAATCCTTTCTCCCCGACTGAACAGGAGTTTTCTGGGCCTGGCGGTTCAGGATCCGGGTTGGGCCATGCGGGTATAGCTCAATGGTAGAGCCTCTGCCTTCCAAGCAGATTATGCGGGTTCGATTCCCGCTACCCGCTTTCCGGATCGGTAGCTCAATGGCAGAGCAGGGAGCTCATAACTCCTTGGTTACAGGTTCGAGTCCTGTCCGATCCACACCGATGTCTGATCTCTCCTGCCGATCCATGTATGGCGATGGCCCGTGTGGAATGCATTGTCCGCTGCGGGCAATTTGCGTGCGTTCGTTATGCCCACCTGCTATGATTTTCATTGGGCTTGCCTGGCGGCAGGAGAGCTTTGGTATTTGGCAGGATGAATGGGACAGAAAGCAAAATGTCAAGTAATACTACAGCCGGCATTTATGCGGGCCTGTTTGGGGGATCTGTGTTTGGCATTATGATGGCAGGCGGGGGCATGTTCCCCATGATCAGCGGCATGCTGGGCATGGAAAATGCCTTGGTGGGTTTCGTTCTGCACATGATTATTTCCGCCATTATCGGGGCCGGATTTGGCCGGGCCCTGGACGCTATGGTGATGCAGGGCCCGGGCATGAGCCTGTTCGTGGGCGGTGCCTACGGTATTGTCTGGTGGGTGCTCGGACCGTTGCTGATCATGCCGCTGGTGCTGGGCATGCCGGTGTTCAATGTACAGGCCATGATGGGCAGCCTGTTTGGGCACATCATGTTTGGGATCACCATGGGGACTGTCTACTACCTTTTGCGAAAACTTCCTGCCGGCAACTAGAGACCGCACTGTAGTGGAAGTGCGTCGCGCATCTCGCCACTTCGGCTTCGGGACAGGAGTCAGCATCCGGGAGCAAAAGGCAATTTGCCTCCCGGTATTGCGGTATATGGGCTACTCTTGAATCCCGATTCTGCCGGACCTATACCAGGTCGCAGCCAATCCCGGCCAACAGCTGGATCGCAGCGGGAGTCCGCACTTCACAGGCAGAGCTGGCTCGTATCGCGTCTTGCGCCGTCCCCGCGCACTTGACGGCAGGGGCGTTCTCCACCGGGAATGTGGCCCCGTATAGTGCCGCGTTCCCGGTCCAGGGGCAACCACAGGCATGGCAGGGATCGGCGCGCGCCGAAAGCTCCCGCACGGATTGCGGGAACCACTCCCAGCCCTTATCATCCCCGCGTCATAGGTGGTGTCCGATATGGTGCGGGGGCAAAGCCCAGCACCTGGTCGCCGTCGGCGTCTTCTACGCGCAGCCGGAAGTGACTGAAGTCCGCGTCGGCCGGTGCCCGGCCGCGACGTTAGCCTGGCCGGGTGTGTCGCGAAGGTCCGGCCCATAGCCAAGAAAGCAGAAGCGGCGCGGGAAGGCCTGATGTGTCCTCCCCAAGCCGGGTGCACAGGCATTTGTCCGTTTGGGGGAACCTGCAAGTGGGAAAGACAGGCCGAACACGACCTGTTGCCGTCATGGCCGTGCCACCACCGGGGGACTTTGGCATGCAGGCAAGCCCGTGCCATAGCCACTTTCTGTTCACGTTGTCCACGCGGATAACCCATGAACAGGATGTAAAATAGGGCCTGCATGGTTACCTTTGTATATTGAGTCCCAATGGCGTGTCTGATACCGGACAGTCCCAGGATCGGCCATCCGATTTGTTGCCGGGTGGCGCACAGCCCTTTGTCAAGTGGGCTGGCGGCAAACGCAGTCTGCTGAAAGACCTGATCGCCCACCTGCCGGATGGCGTGATGCATACCTATCATGAGCCTTTCGTGGGAGGTGGCGCCCTGTTCTTCGCCCTGCGTCCGCGCATTGGGCCCGCCGTTCTGTCAGATATGAATATTGAACTGATGATTACGTACAGGATGATCCAGGCGCACCCGGATGCCGTGCTGGCTTGCCTGTATGAGCATCAGCAGCAGCACGGCAAACAGTACTATCAGACCATTCGCCAGGCATATCCGCCTGAAGATTCGGCCATTGCCCTGGCGGCACAGTTCATATACCTGAATCGCACCTGCTATAACGGGCTGTACCGGGTGAACCGGAAGGGCCGTTTCAACGTGCCTATGGGCAAGTATCGGAATCCGGTCATTGCTGACACAGAAAACATTCAGGCTGTGTCCCGGGCCTTGCAGGGAGTTGCCCTGCGCTGGCAACCCTTTGCCCGCCTTGCGCCGGAACCGGATGATTTCATCTATTGTGATCCGCCGTACGATGGCACCTATGATCAATACACCCGGGTCCGTTTTGACTACACCGAGCAGGAAAATCTGGAACAGGCGGCACGGACCTGGTGTGAGATGGGCGCCAAGGTCATGCTCTCCAATGCCGACACCCCCTTCATTCGCCAGCTGTATCACGCCAGGCCCTGGCGGATGCATGAGGTGAGGGCACCGCGGATGATCAACAGCAAGGCCGAGGGCCGGAAACCCGTGACCGAACTGATTATTACCAGCTACGATGCCTGACGTTGCCGGACGCCGGGCCAACCAGACCGGTGCCAACCTGGAAGAGTTTATCTGTTCCCTGATACAGAGGGCGGGGTACGATCCGGTCGACCCGCACCATTTCCGGGTCGCACAGTGCCTGCACCAGCCTATTTTCGCGCAGCAGTACCTGTGTGGAGTTGACATTTACGACAAGCCGCGCAAATGCGATTTCGTGCTCTTTGATGGGCAACATGACGACCTTTTGATCATCGAGAGCAAGTGGCAGCAGGCTTCCGGATCGGTGGATGAAAAATTTCCCTTTCTGGTGGAAACCATCGCCGCGTCCGGGATTGATACGCTGATTGTACTGGACGGTGGTGGCTACTCCGCGGAGGCGGCCCAATGGTTGCGGGCCCAGGCGGGAAAGAGACACCTGTTGCATGTTTTTGATATGGCCCAGTTCCAAATCCATGTGAATGACGGGAAGCTGTAGCGGCACCCGGGCTGCAGGCCCGGGGCTGGCGCCTGCATGCCACCGGCAGGGCAGGGGACTCATGCGGGCATGGGACAGGTGGCTCTGTCGATGACAGCCATATAACTATAATTGTAGCATTATAGGGCGAACGCCCAATAATAATGTGGAGCTTTGGGGGGGTGCGGTGCCCTGTCCCCAAAGCCAAGAGGGGCTCCAAGAGCCCCTCTGTGGTATGCCATGACGTGCCCCTCTTGCGCCTACGAGGCCGCCGCTTCGGGGAACGTCAGGATTATGTCAAAATTGGCCCCCAGCAGGAAGGGCAATACCGTACTGCGGAGCACGCCCAGTATATCCGGGGACAGGCCAGGGGCATATTCGCTCCAGAGATCGGCCTGATCCGCGAAGTTCAGGAGATTGTTCAGCTCATCGTCGTGCAGGGTCATCAAGGGCAACTCATTGCCGTTGAGCCCTATGATCAGGCCATAGGGGCGCGTCTTGATACTGATCTCGGCAATGCCCTTTTCTGCCATGTCGTCTATGGTATCAGTGGGCAGGGGCGGAATCATCCCGCTCATCATGGCGAACATGAAATTGGTGGAGGACAGGCTGCCGTCGGCCGCGATCTTGATCGGCAATTCCGTGATGCCTCTTTGTTTGGCGGCGTTCTCGGCGGCGGTGAATTCACGACCGCTCAGCACCTTGTAGGATCGCGCGGTAGCCGTGGGAATCGGGGACGCCCCCGCGCGCATGGGGAACTTGGCGATGATCCCGAAACCCATGTTGTCCAGCAAAGGCAGCACACCGTTCAGCAGGGCCAGGGTATCGTTTTCCTCATCCATCAACACCGACAGGGCGCCCATGGCGTTCCGCAGTTCCTCATCGCTGTAGCGGAAGCCCAGGATGGGTTTGCCATTCGCCAGAATGGTCATGCCCAGGGGATGGCTGTCGATCTGGATGTACTGGACATTGCCCGCGGTAAAGCGGGCGATCATCTCCGGTTCCAGGTTGACGGCATCCAGGCCCGGTACCATGCCCGGAGGCAGGTTGAAAGCGCCGGGATCGCCGTTCTCGTCAAATTCCAGCACCAGCGCCGGCAAATCAATGAAGGTGGAAGTTTCGGTTGCGAGGGCAGCGGTCTGGCCGCCAGTCGGCCGGTTGGCACAGCCCACCAGCAGGGCTGACAACAGGATAAACGATGTCAACCAGACGGAAATTCGTTTCATTGGGATTCCTCCTGTGTAACGCAACACAACGGGCAGGGCCCAAACGGCGCACATTCCCTGTGTACACCGCCCTGCGGATTGTTCCAGGCATACAATGCCCATGACGGCAACCCAGGTGCCTGCGCTGCCTTGCCGCCGCTCCCCACCTGCCAATGCGGTGAAGGTTGGGGCTTTCGTTGGGGAAAGTATACGCGATCCACGCGATTGCCTTCAAACGTGCCCGGTATGGGGAAAGGGGAAGGGCGCGCGCAAACGCGGGGATCGGCAGGGCCAACCTAAGCCAGGGCAGCCGTGTATGCCGTGATTCCTTCCCATTCGTGCCACATGTCGGTATACGCCTGCTTGCCGAAAAGGGCGGCCTGCCTGTGGCTGATGCGGCTGATGATGGCATGCCGCACATGGGGGGAAAGGTTGGGGCCGCCTTCATGCCGGATCAGATGATGGGCCAGAATGACATCCCCGGCCGCCCCCGTCACCATGCGCGGCGTGCCGCTCACCGGAATGGGCGGATTCATGTCCCGTGACAGAATGTCATGCGGCACACGGCGGAAATAGTCCCGGGTTTCCCGGTGGGAGCCGGGCCAGGCCGTGAAGTTGCCACAGTAGGGGCCTGGTACATCCACCAGGTATACGATGGCGATCACGGTGAAATCCCGGCGATAGGTGCCAAGGGCGGCGCCGTTGGTGCCTGTGCCGGCGGCATCGAGATGCCCACCCAGCGGTGGCGCCTCCGTGCCCACGGGCAGGGGAAATCGGGGCGCGATCTGGACTTCGTCTACCGGCAACACATTGCCTTCACCCAGCAGGGATTCCACCAGCGGCAAGAGCGGTGGCCGGTCAAATACGTCGGTCAAGACCGGGGCATGGCGCAATTCGGCACAAAAGGTGTCCACCCGGTACCGGGCCGGATCGGCGCCGGTCTTGCCTACCGTGCCAATGGAATGGTTAATGGCACGCAGGGCCTCCTGTACCATCGTGGACGGAATGGCGGCGGCAATCTTCACAAATCCGTCTTTCACAAAGGTTCGTTTCTGTTCCGGGGTCAGCATGTGCGGGTTCCTGTACGGGTAAATCGGGCGGGAATGCCCGCCTGTCCTGTCCTGCATACAATACAGTTGGGCGGTCATCCTCCATCGGAAATTATACCGAAGCCTGCCGGCCTGTACGGGCAGAACCTGGGCGTGCTCTGTTGCGCGCCATATCTCCGCCTCCTGTTGCCTGTCCATCGGTCCAGACCAACGGCCGTTGGCCAAACCGCCCGGGAGTGCATGTCATATGTGCGTGGCAAAGCCGGGATGGACAAATGATACGCAACCGATTTGTGCGGGGTGTTATCATGGAATGGAGGCAAATGGACACAGCAGAGCCCCGTGCGGATAGCGGGACCGGCACGGCCGGAACTATCACCGGCACCCGGCGTGCCCCGCCGCCGGCTTGCAAGCCTGTGTCCCGCCACTGGCATCACAGGTTCGACATTGATCCGACATTGAAGTGTGGCCATGACTGCATATGCAGAGTACGAATTTCGGATGGGGCCGGAATTCTACCGGAATGTACTGACTGCGCGCTCGCCGCTGGAGGCGCATGAACAGAACCTCTGTGTGGAAGCCGTTTTCAAGTTCCGGGCCAATCCCGGCCAACGGGGTGTCGGGTTTGAGATCCTGAATGGACCGAAGGGCCACAATCTCTATGCCATTCGCGGCGACCGCGATCTGCGTGTCCTGCTGGCGATTGATGATGAACGGCAAATCTGTGTGCTGGCCAATGCCGGTCATCATGACATCTATGATGGCTGGGTCAAGAACCACAGGCATTACTACGATCCGGATGACGCCGTGCGGATGCATGGCAGTGTGCGGGAAGCCCGCAGCCTGGATGAGTTTCGCGGTGCGCTGGAGCAGGCCTGGGCCAGCGATTTCGGGGCGTGGCGCCTGTTTCTGCATCCCAAGGAGGAACGCCTGATCCAGGCCCACTGGCAGGGCGCCGCCCGCATCCGGGGCACCGCCGGCACGGGCAAATCCGTGGTGGCGCTGCATCGGGCCGCCATCCTGGCGGAGCGGTATCCCCGGGAACGGATCCTGTTGACCGCCCCCCACCGGGCTTTGTGCAAACGCCTGCAGGTGCTGTACCGGCTTTTGCCCGGAGCCCGGGACAATGTGGAATTCATGCACATTGATGACCTGGCCCTGGCGCTCAGTGGCGGCATCACGGCCGGGCGCAGGGTTGATCAGGATCAGGTGGATGCCGCCTTTGAAGCCGCCTTTCAGCGTGTTGTCACCGGCACGTCCCTGGCGCAACTGGGCCGCACCTACCTCCGGGAGGAAATCGAACTGGTGATCAAGGGCCGGGGTGTCAGCCGGGCGGCTGCCTATCTGGACACCGACAGTTTTGAACGGCTGGGGCGGAAATGTTCCTTCCCCCTGTCCATACGCGCCCAGGTATGGGCCCTGCACGAGGCCTGGAACCACGAGATGCAGGTGCGCCACACGGTACACCGCTGGGACAATACCCGCCTGGGCTGCGACAATGTCCACCGGCTGTCCCGGGGCATTTATCGCTGTGCCATTGTCGATGAGGCCCAGGACATGTCGCTGGTATCCATGCAGCTGGTGCGGGGCCTGGTCGCCGGGGCCACGGCCAACCCGCTGCCGAAGGATGGCCTATTGCTGCTGGATGATGCCGCGCAGCGTTTTTATGCCGGCGGTTTCCGGCTCAGGTGGGCCAACCTGGATGTCAAGGGGCGCTCTTTTGGCCTGTACGTCAACTACCGCAATACCCGGAAAGTCCTGGAAGCCGCCCGGGCGGTGCGGGGCAAGGAACTGGTGGTGCGGGAACCCGATGGAGACCACATGGAGACCCGCAATGATAGCCATGACGGCTATATGCCCAGGCTGGTGCGTGTGGCCGACTTCGCCGGGGAGCTGCGATTCATGCGGGATGAAATCCGTCGGCTGACGCAGGACGAGGGATATGAACCCGGCGAAATCGGCATTCTGTTGCGGGACCACCAGGATGCCACATCCATCATGGCGTATCTGCGGGCCAGGAGCGGCTTTGCGTGTACCTGGCTGTGCCAGGCCACCCGGCCCGACACCCTGCAGGTAGGCACCTTCCGGGCGTGCAAGGGCTTTGAATTCCGTGCGGTGTTTATCCCCCGGCTCACCCGGACAGGGTCGGCCCGGGTCGTTCCCCTCCCGGAGACTGCCAGCCCGGGCAAGGACAGGATCGGGACCCGGGAACTGCAGGCGGTGGCACAGGAAGCGAACCTTCTGGCACGGGATCATCTGTATGTGGCCATGACCCGGGCCCGGGAGTATCTGGTCCTGATTGCCGATGGCGAACCCAGTCCCGCGATTCAGGCCGTGCGGCACCATTTCGCCTGCCAGGATCTTTCGCCGCTGTATCCTGCACAGCCGGACTGACCGGATTTTCTGCCGGTCCGGCAGGACAGGGGCGGCATGCCTCTGCCCACCGTTTGGCGGTCGGTACGGCGTAGCCGTGTCCCACATGTCGGCGCAGGTTGTCCACGGCCCCCTGCAATGTGGAAATATGCCCTGATTCCTGTGGTACGATGGAGTCGCATCCAGATTGTTGTAATGCCTGTGGACAATGCCCAAACGCACCGACATTGAAACAGTCCTCATCATAGGATCTGGCCCCATTGTCATTGGGCAAGCCTGCGAGTTCGACTACTCCGGGGTGCAGGCCTGCAAGGCGCTGCGCCAGGCGGGATTCCGGATTGTCCTGGTCAATTCCAATCCGGCCACGATCATGACCGATCCGGAAATGGCGGACGTGACCTACGTGGAACCCCTGACCTGCGAATATCTGGCCCAGATCATTGCCCGGGAAAAACCGGATGCCCTGTTGCCCACGGTGGGGGGGCAGACCGGACTGAACCTGGCCGTGGAACTGGCCGAGGCGGGCATTCTGGCGGAACACGGGGTGGAGCTCATCGGGGCCCGCCTGGAATCCATGCAGATCGCGGAAGATCGGGAAAAGTTCAAGCAGGCCATTACGCAATATGGTCTCGAATCGCCCCGTTCCTTCCTGGCCCATTCCCTGGAAGAAGCCCGGCACTATGCCGGGATCCTGGGACAGTTTCCGCTTTTCATCCGGCCCAGTTTCACCCTGGGGGGCAGTGGGGCAGGGACCGTATTCGCCCCGGAGGAATTTGAGGCCAAGGTCACCTGGGGCCTGCGGGAAAGCCCTGTCGGCAGTGTCCTGGTGGAAGAGTCCCTGATCGGCTGGAAGGAATACGAACTGGAGGTCATGCGCGACGCCGCCGACAACTATGTGGTGGTCTGCTCCATTGAGAATCTGGATGCCATGGGCGTGCATACCGGCGACAGCATTACGGTTGCGCCAGCCCAGACCCTGACCGACAAGGAGTTGCAGCGTCTCCGCAACCAGGCGCGTCTGGTGATGCGGGCGGTAGGCGTGGAGACGGGGGGATCCAATGTCCAGTTTGCCGTCCATCCGGAGACAGGACGGGTGGTGGTCATCGAGATGAATCCCCGGGTGTCCCGTTCCAGTGCCCTGGCCTCCAAGGCGACCGGCTTCCCGATTGCCAAGTGGGCGGCCCTGGTGGCGGTGGGCTACAACCTGGATGAACTGACCAACGACATCACCCAGCGCACGGTGGCCGCCTTTGAGCCTTCCATCGACTATGTGGTGGTCAAGATTCCGCGCTGGGCCTTTGAGAAATTCAGTGGCGTGGATCGGGAACTGGGCCCGCAGATGAAATCGGTGGGTGAAGTCATGGCCATCGGGCGCACCTTCAAGGCCGCCCTGCAGAAGGGCGTCCGCAGTCTGGAGATTGGGCGCCATGGCTGGGGGCCCCTGGAACCGGAAGTGGGGGCCGTTGCTGCCGTGACGGACGCGGAACTCACCTCCCTGTTGCGGGTACCCAACCGGGATCGCCTGTTTGCGGTGTACACGGCCCTGGATCGGCAATGGGATCTGACGACCCTCTGCCGCCTCACCGGTTTCGATCTCTGGTTTGTGGATCAGCTGGCACAGCTGCATGCCTTTGCCCAGTCCCTGCAGGAGCTGGATGCCGTCACCCTGACGCAGGCCAAGCGGATGGGCTTCAGCGATGCCCAGATCGCGGATCTCCTGAATCAGAATGTCCAGCCAGCGCCTCCCCAGCCCTGGCAGGAAGCGGATGTCCGCCAGTGCCGCGGGGCGGCCGCCCTGCAGCCCACCTATCATCAGGTCGATACCTGCGCCGCCGAATTCCAGGCCTATACCCCCTATCTGTACAGCAGCTACGACTGGGGCGACGAAGCCTTGCCCAACGACACCCGGAAGGTGATCATTCTGGGTGGGGGCCCCAACCGCATTGGGCAGGGCATCGAATTTGACTATTGCTGCGTCCATGCCAGCATGGCCCTGCAGGAACTGGGCTACGAAACCATCATGGTCAACTGCAATCCGGAAACGGTCAGTACCGACTATGACACCAGCACCCGGCTGTATTTTGAGCCCCTGACCCATGAAGACGTGCTCCACATCGTGGAACGGGAAGCCCGTACCGGTGTGCTGGCCGGCCTCATCGTGCAGTACGGCGGCCAGACACCCCTCAACCTGGTGGCCGGCCTGGCTGCGGCCGGCGCCCCGATTCTGGGCACCACGCCCGCCAGCATTGATCTGGCGGAGGACCGGGATCGTTTCAGCCAGGTACTGGCCGAACTGGCCATTCCGGCCCCGGCGCACGGGGTTGCCCACAACATGGAGGAAGCCCTGCAGGTCGTGCAGCGAATCGGCTATCCGGTCGTGGTGCGCCCCTCCTACGTGCTGGGCGGCCGGGCCATGGCCATCGTGTACAGCGCCGAGGATCTGCAGCGCTACATGCTGGAGGCGGCCCAGGTATCACCGCACCATCCCGTCTTTGTGGATCAGTTCCTGGAAGAGGCGGTGGAAGTCGATGTGGATGCCATCTGCGATGGCAGCCGCATTGTGATTGGCGGCATCATGCAACACATTGAGGCGGCGGGGATCCACAGCGGTGACAGCGCCTGTGTGCTGCCTCCCTTCCGGATCAGCGAATACCACCTGACCCTGCTGCGGCGCTATACGCAGCAACTGGGTACAGCCCTGGCGGTATGCGGCCTGATGAATGTGCAGTATGCCATCAAGGATGAAGAAGTGTATGTCCTGGAGGTCAATCCCCGCGCCAGCCGCACGATTCCCTACGTCAGCAAGGCCACCGGCGTGCCCCTGGCCAAGATTGCCGCCAAGGTCATGCTGGGGGTCTCGCTGGAAGAGCAGGGGTTGACCGCCGAACCGCCGCTGGCCGGCTTCTTTGTCAAGGAAGCCGTCCTGCCCTGGACCAAATTTGACGGGGTGGACACGTTGCTCGGTCCCGAAATGCGCTCCACGGGCGAGGTTATGGGGCATGCTCCCCGCTTCGGGCAGGCGTTTGCCAAGAGTCAGGCCCAGGCCGGTACCACGCTGCCGACATCCGGCGGGGTGTTGATTACCGTCAATGATTTTGACAAGAGCGACGCGCTCCGCATCGCTCGCGATCTGGAACGCCTGGGGTTTGCCATCTACGCGACCGAAGGCACGGGGCAATTCATCCAGCGGGCCGACATTCCCGTGACGATTCTGGCCAAGGCAGGCCAGGCAGACCTCACGGTACTGGATGCCATGCGAGCCGGAGAGATTCAGCTCATTATCAATACCCCCCTGGGATCGCGGAGCCGCCAGCATGGGGTGCGGATTCGCACCCTGGCCACGCGCCTGGGCATCCCGCTGGTCACCACCATCCCGGCGGCCGTGGCGGCCCTGAACGGCATCCAGGATCTGTGCCGGTATGAATCGGGGATCCGCAGTCTGCAGGAGTATGCAGCGGCATGACCCAACCGGCGATTCTGGCCCTGCATGATGGCACTCTGATGACGGGTCTGGCCTTCGGGGCCCGGACCACCGTCGTGGGTGAGGTCGTGTTCAATACCTGCCTGACCGGATACCAGGAAGTCATCACCGATCCCTCCTATCATGGGCAGATGGTCTGCATGACTACCCCGCACGTGGGCAACACCGGCATCAACGCCGAGGATCTGGAGAGCCCCGGACCCCGCATTACGGCCTTTATCGTGCGGGAAATCAGTCGTACCGTATCCAATTGGCGCGCCCATACCTCGTTGCCGGCGTGGCTGGAGGAGCACGGGGTGCCGGGCATCAGCGAAGTCGATACCCGCTGGCTGACCCGCAAGATCCGGGAGCAGGGGGTCATGCATGCGGCGCTCTGTACCGATGGCTCGCACACCGAGGCCGCACTGTTGCATCTGGCACAGACCTGGCCCGGCTTGGATGGCCAGGACCTGGTGCAGGAAGTCACGTGCACGGATACCTATCCCTGGCAGGAAGATACCGATGCGGCATGGACCCCTGTCACACCGGGGGCATGGTCGGCGGCCAGAGATATTCCGGAAGGCGATCCGACCCAGGCACCCCTGGTGGTAGCCTACGACTTTGGCATCAAGCACAACATTCTGCGCCGTCTCGTGAGCCATGGTCTCAGGGTGTTGGTGGTACCCGCACAAACATCTGCCGCAGAGTTGCTGGCTCTCGCGCCGGACGGCATATTTCTGAGCAATGGCCCGGGCGATCCCCGGGCCCTGCCCTATGCCACGGATGCGGCCCGGACTCTCATGGACAGCGAAATTCCCCTGTTCGGCATCTGTCTGGGACACCAAATCATCGCGCAGGCGCTGGGGGCAGAGATATTCAAGCTCAAGTTTGGGCATCACGGGGGCAACCAGCCGGTGAGCAATCTGGACATGGGCAATGTGCAGATCACGTCCCAGAACCACAACTACAGTGTAAAGATGGACGACCTGCCGGAGAACGTGGAGGTCACACACTGGAATCTGAATGATCAGACCGTGGAGGGACTGCGGCTGAAAGACCGCCCGGTCTTCTGTGTCCAGTACCATCCGGAAGCCAGTCCCGGACCCCACGATGCCGATCTTCTGTTCGCCCGTTTTGCCGAACAGGTCAAATCCTATGCGGCCGCCCGCCGGGCCGCCTGATGTAATGCTGGAGGGCATCCTCGCTACGTGCAACAGGCAGGATAAATCCCGGGTTGGCGGGAACACGGGGGCCGCAAGACGGCCAACCATGCATCTGGCCAATTCCTGCACCAGAGCAATGTCAGACAGCTGGCCCATCATGTAGATCCCCAGACCCTATTGCTCTCATGTCCCTGTCCCATCACCAGGTTTGTCCCATACCGGATACGCTGACCGCATTGCAGGGGATAGGGAATGCCTTGGCCGAAGCCCAGCGCGAGAATCCCCTGGCACCGGCCTGGCTGATCATGCCTGCTGCCCTGGTACCGGTGTGGCAGCGTGGCCAGGAGAGTTGCCTGAACGTGCGGACCGGCAATTTTGCCCATGTCAGCCAATGGGTGCTGGACAGGGCTGGCAAGCCTCCGATCATGCTGGCGGGTGCCAGAAGGCAACGTTTCCTGCAACGTCTGGTCCTGGAGGTCCATGATCGCATGTCCCTCCAGGTGTTGGGTGGCAGTGTTTCCCTGCCCGGCTTCAGCCGTCATCTGGGGCGTTGGCTGGATGAGATGCGGCAGCAGGAGATTGCGCCGGCCCACTTTCAGGCCCATGCCGATGCAACCGGAGATCCCCGGGATCAGGATCTGGCCCTTCTGTATCGCAGCCATGAGGAGAGATTGTCCGCGTCGCAGTGGCTGGATGAAGTGGGGGCCATAGTCCAGGCCTGTCAGGTATTGCAGGAACAGGATCCATCGTTTCTGTCCCTGGCGTTTCTGGGGATTACGGGATATGTACAGTTCTCGCCTTTGCAGACACACCTGATTCGCAGTCTCGCAGCGTGCGTGCAGGCCAGCCGGATCTTCTTGCCCGCCCGCCGCCAGCCTCCGGAAGGCAAGGATCTGATGGCCAGGACAGCGGAGGCCCTGGGCTTTGCGTATGCGAACGACCAGGCAGGGAATACCGGGGGGAATCCTGCTGCCCGCCAACAGATGGAAGCCCCGTCCCAGGAACAGGAGGTGCGCAGCGTGCTGCGGGCGATCAAGCGCCTGCTGGTAGTGGACAAGGTGCCTGTAGCGGACATCTCCCTGTGTGTTGCCCGCATGGATTCCTATGCTCCGTTGCTGCATGCCATAGCGGAGGAATTCGGCATACCCCTGAATGTGCCTGTCACCCTGTCCCGTCATCCCCTGTATGTGATCCTGCGCCAGGTCCTGACCCTGTTTCCGGACCTGTCCTGGCGCCAGGGATGGCAGGTTCTTCGATCCCCGTGTCTGCACCAGTCGTTCCTGACGGCACAGGAATTGGATACGGTGTACCGCCTGACCGTCGCCTGTGGGGTCATCCGCGGGCAGGAACAGTGGGACGCAGCCTTCACGCAAGACCATGACTGGTGGGAGGCAGGACGCCACCTGCAGGATTGGGCCGATACCGATCTCCCGGATTTGCACACCCGGCTTGCAGCCCTCTGGGCAGCCCTGCAGCCCCAGGCAGGTCAATCGTATCTGGACTGGGTGCAGGCCCTCCTGGCCCATGATTCCTCGCATCCTGTGCGCCTGGTCGTACCCGACATGCTGCCCGCCTCTGAGCAGCCAGGATGGCAGTTTGCAAGGGACACGATTTTGCAGGCGGTGACGGAATTGCAGGAGGAAGGGGTACGGACTTCCCTTGGGGCCGAAGCGGTGGTGCGCGACTGTCTGCTGCAGCAACTGGCCGACATCGAGTACCGCAGCCTGAATGGTGAAGAAGCCGTACGGGTGCTTGCCTTCCAGGAAAGCTGGATGTTGCCCTCTGCCTATCTTTTCGTCCTGGGCATGAATGAACGCTCGCTGCCCCGTACGCCCAACGCGGGTCCATTCTATTCCTGGCAGGAACGGCGTGGACATGCCCTGCCTCTGGAAAGCTATGATCCAGGAATCGACAAACTCCGCTGGACCTTTCTGCAGGCCAATTGCCGTACCGTGTTGCATCTCAGCCGCCCCACAGACGTGGCAGACATGCCGTCCACGGCCCCGTCCCCATACTGGAACCCAGAGGCACCCTGCACGCGGCTGGCGCGTATATTGGTGCCGCCGCCTGACCAGGCGGCATCTCCGGCAGAACTGCTGCAGGCGCTGCTCCGGTACCGGGCCGCCGAGTATCCCTTGCCCCTGCAGGAACCCATGGCCAAGGCCCGGACCCTGGCCCACATAACCGGTGTGCGTCACGCCTATGCGCCGGCGGGCCCCTATGAAGGTATATTGCGCCAGACCGCGATTCAGCAGAATCTGCGCACCGAATTCGGGGCCAATCATGCCTGGAGTCCCACGGCACTGGGAGATTACGCCCGCTGTCCCATGGGATTTCTGATAAAGCATGTGTTGCGTCTGGCCCCCCCACGGGCTGTCGCACCGGGAATCGACGCCCGTATCCGGGGACTCCTGCTCCATGAAATGCTGCAGGAACTGTATCGGTGGATCCGGGATGAACAGGTGACGATGGTGAACAGCAACTGGGATCGCATTCGTTGCCGTCTGGACCGGATCTGTGACGAGCAGTGGGCCGAGGCGGGCCTGCGCTATCGGTTCCAGCCCTACCCCCTGGCCCAATTTGAAATGCGGGAACTCAAGCGCTATGTCCAGTGGTGCATCCGCAATGAATTGGCCGAGTCCGCGGATCGGATGGAATGGGAGCCCTGGGAACTGGAATGGAACATTGCCGGTGCTGGCATCGTCATAACCGAGGGTGTGGACCAGCCCTTCCGGATACGCGGCATAGTGGACCGGATGGACCGGAATCGGGAAGGCCAGATACGCGTGATTGACTACAAGTCCCGCAAAGCCGACTATACCCGCACCGAACTGAACCTGGCGCTCTCGAATCAGGCGGTGCTCTACCGCCTGGCGGCCATGGAAGCAGGCTACGAAGTGCAGGAAAGCGGCTACCGTATGCTGGGACGGACAGAAGATGGCAAGCTCCAGAACGTCCCCGGGGACGATTTGGCCACCGCCATGTTGGAGCGCATCCAGCGGCATCAGGCGGCCGTGCGCCGAGGCGAGTTTCCCAATGCCCCGGGCATGCTGGACGATGGGGGACGCAGGTGCTCAGGCTATTGCGAACTGGCCGATTTCTGTCAGCCAACCTACAGCAGTGCACGCAAGGCGGGCCAAGGGGCTGGCGCATGAGCGGAATGGCACACACCCCGACGCAGCAGGAAGCCATTGAGTCCCTGGACCGCAATGTGATCGTACTGGCCAGTGCGGGCACGGGCAAAACCTATGTCCTGATCCAGCGTTTCCTGTACCTGCTGGAACAAAACCCCCGGTGGCCCCTGGCGTCCATTCTTGCCATAACGTTCACGAAGAAAGCGGCGCAGCAGATGCGCACCCGTCTGCGGGCCGGCATTCAGGACCGTATCCGGATTCAGGGTGCGGATGCAGGATGGCAACAGCGGCTGGATGAACTGGACCACCTGCAGGTCTCCACCGTACATAGCCTGTGTGAGGCCATTCTGCATGAACATGCCCTGGAAGCGGGACTCGATCCCGACTTTCGCGTTCTGGATGAACTGGAGGCCAGCCTGTTGCAGGAACAGGCGCTGGACGCCATGTTCCAGGGACTGGAGGATAGGGGCGGAGCATGCCTGGTCCTGCTGGATCAATATACCCTGCAGGATTTGCGCACGACCCTGCAGTTCATGTTTCAGAAGCGGAGCACCCTGGAGGGTGTGTTGGCCGGGAAGACCCGGCTGGATCGGAAACAGTGGCAAGCCGACTGCCTGGATCTGATCCACGCGGAACGCCAGGCCGGATGGTGCCGGTATCAGCAGCAACATCCGGAATTGTCTGCGGCCATGGACTGGCTGACGACTTCGCCCTGGTATCCCCCGGACGACAGGATGGGGGAGAAAGTGGCACCCGCCATGCATGCCGTGCGGGCTCTGGGCAATCATCGCTGGGCGGAAGCGATATCGTTTCTGGGTGAGGGCGGTCTGGGCCGGATGTCGGGGGGAACCCAACGCAATTGGGGATCCAAAGAGGCCCTGGCCAACGCGAAGTCGCACATCAAGGCCGTCAATGATGCCCTGAAACACCTCCAGTCCCATTCGTTCCACGAACAGGACTTGCTGGACGCGCGGGAAGGCCCTGCGCTGGCGCTCTGGCTGGAAGCCAGGGCGTTGGCCGAGAAGCATTATCAGGCTTTGAAGCAGGAACAGGCCTGCCTGGATTTCGACGATCTGGAACTGCTGACCCGGAACCTGCTGGACCCGGCACAGCCAGATGCCACAGGCCGGATGGCCCGGTGGAAGGCCCGCATCAATCATGTGCTGGTAGATGAACATCAGGATATCAATCCGCTGCAGCAGCAAATCATCAACTTCCTGGTGCCCCGGGCCATGCCTGGCAAGCTGTTTGTGGTAGGGGATACCAAGCAAAGCATCTACCGGTTTCGGCAGGCGCAGGTGACGGAATTTGCGGATCTGGCGGTGTCACTGCGCCAGCTGACGGGGATGCCGGAAGTGCAGCTGCACCAGTCTTTCCGTTCCCATGCTCCCTTGATCGCAGCCACCAATCACCTTTTTGCCCATGTCCTGCAACCGCTGAATGGGGCAGAGTACGCATCCTACGAAGCCAAGCCCATGGCGCTGCGGTCCGCGCTGCCTGCGCCTGGCCCTGATCCCTGTGTGGAACTCCATGTCGTCCACCCGCCCGACACGGCGGAATCTTCTTCTCCCGCCCATGAGCAGAAACTGTACGAGGCCCAGGTGCTGGTGCAACGCATTGGGCAACTGCAGGACGCAGGACGGCCCGTCCGGGACAGTGACGGCAACCCGCGCCCCCTGCATCTGGACGATGTCGTAATCCTTATGCGGTCCATGGGGGATCTGCCCCTGTATGAATATGTGCTGCGCCAGGCACAGATGCCCTACCAGGTGGTTACGGGCACAGCCCTGAAATACCAGACCCATGTCCGCAGCCTGCTGGCCCTGCTGAAACATCTGGAGCATCCGGAGGATGACTTCAATCTGGCGGTAGCCCTGCGCTCCACCCTGTTTGGGCTGAGTGATGCAACCCTGTATCAGCTGGTCAGGGAGACGCGCCAACAGGCGGAACCCCTGCGGTTCTTTCCGCATCTGGCCTCTGACCTGACAGACCAGCCTGACCGTGTGCAGCAGGCCGGTGTCATTCTGGATGCCTTGTATCCCCAGGTACATGTGGTACCGCCTGACCGCCTGATACAACGCATATTGGACGCCACAGGCTATGCAGCCACCTGTATGGCCGATCCGGTGCGGTACCGCGGTGTGCGGCATCTGGAGGACATCCAGGCTGTGCGTGGCTACGCCCGCCAGCGGCAAGACCTGAGCCTGGGAGAATTCCTGGATCACTTCGAGGCCATTGAAGTCAAGCGCGTGCGGAACGAGGACGAGAACCCGGCCGCATCGGCCCGGGAAACGGGCGAATCCGCCGTCCGGATCATGACCATTCACGCCGCCAAGGGCCTGGAATTCCCGGTGGTTTGTGTGCCGCAGCTGGATCGCGGCCTGGGCGGTAGCCGCACCCGCGGTGCCGGACCCATGGTGACATTCGATCCCGCCAGTGGCATCGTCTGCCAGTTGCGGGATGAAAGGGGAGCCATTGCCAACCCTCTGAGTTACAGGGCCATGCAGAGTCGGGAGCAGCAGATGGAATATGCAGAGACCAAACGCGTATTTTATGTAGCCTGTACCCGCGCCGCAGACCTGCTGGTGATGACCGGCAAGCTGGGGAAATCCACGGTGGGTCACCGCCGAGGCACAAACTTCAGCAAGAACTGGATCACGGACGTATTTGCCGCATTCGATCTGGCCCTGGAGGACTTCACATCGTCCACAGGGCAATGCAGGGACTTTGATGGATTTCAGTTGGGTTGTTTCGGGTACACGGCAGACCAGCCGCTGGCGGCGGCTTCGCGCCATGCCAATGCGGATGCGTTGCCGCAGTCTTCAGGCACACGATGGACCACCATACCCATACTCGGCCGCATACCGGAACAGACGGCAGTACCCGCGTTTCCCCAGATGACCACCATGGCCATGAAGCGCGGCACGCTGGTACACAACCTGCTGGATCCCTGGGAAGCCTGGACAGAGATGTCGCCTGCCGCCCTGCAGGCGTATGCGGTGGCGAAAGCCCGACAACTGCACATCTGGGACGAGGCAATTCCCCGGCATCTGGTTTCCATCCTGCAGGCTTTGCGCCAGACGCCGGAAGCGCACGATATTACCCAGGCCCAGGAGCGAGTCAGTGAGATGCCTGTGCTGGCGACATGGGCAGGGCGTACACGGTTGTTGCGGCTGGACCTTGTCTACAAGGACAGACAGGGGCGCTGGAACCTGGTGGATTGGAAAACGGAACAGCCGGACGAAGATGCTCTGGAGCAGGCCAAGCAGCGACATCTGCCTGCGTTGGCGGCCTATGTCCGGGCCTTTTACGCCAGAATAGGACAATATCCTGACACACGTCTTTGCTTTCTCTCTCCCAACATTCGGTGGGTACCTGTATCACAGGCGGAATTGCGGTCCGTGGAATTGCCCAGTGAACTGGAACCAGATATCTGATCAGACCAGGACGTGCCCGAAAGTGAAGTTGCGCCAAGTTGCATTGGCGCGCCTGATGCTGTAGTTGTCTGCCCCGGGAGGGTTTTCCGGAGCATCAAGGCGCATATCGCATTGTGGGTATGATTGTCCTGTGGACCAGACGGAATGTTTCGCCGCGTCCTGCGTCCTGGCTTTTGCGATGGTCCTGTCTGTCAGTATCGGTGACCGTTCTGTGGCGCATTCTTCCTTGTGTCTCCCTGCAGGCAGCTCCCTGATCTGATGGAACCCGTTTTGTGGCATCGCTATAGGGTCTGGGGACTGATCACCGTCTGCATCGGCCTGCAGTGGGGGCTTGGGCTGTGGAATATCCGCTTTCCCCTGTGGGGGGATGAAGCTCTGTATGCGTTCTGGGCACGGCACTGGCTGGAACACCGGGATCCGCTATTCCTGGCGCACTGGATCGACAAGCCGCCCCTGTTCCTCTGGTGGCAGACCTTGTCCTTCGCGGTCTGGGGCCCAACCCAGACCGCTGCACGCTATGTGAACATAGCGGCCATATCCCTGCTGTCGGGGCTTCTCTGTGGCTACACCAGCCGCAGATGGGGATTGGGGGCTGGTGCCACGGCCATGGGGCTGGCAACCCTGAATCCGCTTCTCCTGGCCTATGCCCCTACCGGGATTACGGA
The DNA here is from genome assembly GCA_963664185.2 of Caldilineaceae bacterium. GTDB lineage: Bacteria > Chloroflexota > Anaerolineae > Caldilineales > Caldilineaceae > Bin34. Next base: position 28,374 of record CAXXOQ010000074.1, read on the forward strand.
TCCCCTGCTGATCCTGTGGAGCACCCTGGCACTCCTGCTGGCCTGGGAACGGAAGTATATGGGGTCGGGCCTGGCCCTGGCCCTGGCCCTGTTCACCAAACAGACTGCGGTACTGCATGTGCCTCTTGTGCTGGGGGCGATTCTCATGGATCAGCCGCAGGCCTGGAAGACGGCATACCGGCAATGGGGTACGGGTTTTCTGATCGTAGCCCTGCCGATACAGTTGTGGGATATGCTGCGCTGGTTCCAGGCCCCTTCATTCTGGGTACTGGGTTTTGCCCACTACGCACCCCTGCGCTGGGTGCCCGTCAGTGCGTGGATAGCGCGCAGCCAGGACTGGGCCACGTTACTGTCAGTCCTCTTTGGCTCCTGGCTGGGCTGGCTGGGCTGGGCCAGTCTGCTGGCCCTGGCGTGCGGGCAGATACGGAAACAGTCCGCGCGTGCCTACCGGGAAGAACGTCAGATCCTGTGGCTGCTGGTCTGGTCCGGCGGATATCTCCTGGTCCATCTGGTCATGACTTTCAATGTCTGGATCCGGTACCTGCTGCCTGTGTTGCCCAATCTGATTCTGATAGCCGTCTGGGCCCTGAAGACGCTGCGGCTGTCGGCGTCCAAACCCTGGATCATGGGTGCCGGCCTGCTGGCGCTGTTGGTGCTGGGTCTCGGATCTGGCCTGGCTCTGCCCCAGGCACGGGGACAACAACTGCCCGAGGGACCGCGCAACCGGGAATTGGCGGGAATGCCGGAAGCGCTGGCCCTTGTGACATCCCATGCCCCGGCAGGGACTGTGCTGTTCCACCATGAACTGAGCTGGCACTATCTTTTTTATCTGTTTGACGATAGTTCCCTCGCCCGCATCTGGTACGAGAATCCCGAAGCCCTGGTGACGGCAGTCCAGAAGCTGCCGCGCGATGTGCCCAAGATCCAGTTGCGGCTGGCCCGGGATGTGTCCACCACGGAGCACATTTCCACCCTGTTGGCCGCTGCGTCCCTGTACCATGTTCGTTGCTTTCAGATCGATGAGGTCGCTGTGTTTGAAATCCAGGCTGTGGCCACGGCGACGTGCCGCAGCCTGCCTGTCCCTGGACTCCAAGCGGGCGGCTGCAGATCCCCAGGCGACGCACAGTTATGCTGTACCCTCGGTCGGCTGGGACACAGCCAAGGCAATTTCTGTACCCGCTTCCCATGGGGCCTCACGCCGCATTCAGTTATAATCGCAGTCTTGTGTCTCCTGTAACTCCTGGCTGTATCCTGAGTCCGACATGAGCGGCGCTCCAATCCTCCCATCCGGCGCTACGTTGTGCGCGTTGGTCGAAAGCCTCCTGTTCATTGCGCCGAAACCCGTAACCCCGGGAGAACTGGGCAAGGCACTGGAACGTCCGGCTGCGGAAATCCGGGAGGCCCTGGCCGCACTGGAACAATCCCTGCGCCAGGACCAACGGGGCCTCCGGCTGCAACGTGCAGGCCAGACCGTGGCCCTGGTCACCATGCCGGAAGCGGCCCAGGCCGTGGCCCGGTTTACCGCGCTGGCCACCCACACCCGCCTGAGCAAGCCCGCGCTGGAAACTCTGGCGATCGTTGCCTATCAGCAACCGGTGACGCGCGGCCAGATCGAGGCCATACGCGGTGTGGATTGTGCCCACATCCTCCGTGCCCTGCTGGCACGGGAGCTCATTCAGATCCGGGGACGCCGTGCGACGATAGGCAATCCGATCCTGTATGGCGTGACAGAAGAATTCCTGCAGTATTTCGGTCTCACATCTTTGGCGGAACTGCCTGATCTTGCGGAAACCGATGAAGGAAAGCTGGCTGACGCCATGGTTGAGGACACGACACGGGAAGAAGACTGAGACAGTTGTGTTTCCTACTCCGGGAAGGCATGGGTACCATTTCACCTTGAACCACCCTCAGGTGGCCAAACTCATCAGCTTTTTTTCCGGATGGGGCTTTGGCCCTGCAAGCTACGCGTCCCTTGCGTGGGAAGGATGCGGCCGTTCATCCTGCACGGGGAGAAATACAGAAAGGGGCATTGTGCAACAGGAATACATGCACGGCAGTCTGATAGATCTGGCCCCTGGACGGATCTATGCGCGATTCTTGCAATCCTCCATACAGGGCACGATCATGCGAATAGAGAATGCGCGCGCGCGAAGTGCGAGCCCGCGCCAGAATATGTGCGTCATCGGACTTGCACAGTCCTGACTGCTTGAGCATTGTGGTTTCGGTGGCGACCACATTGGTACCATAAATGTGAAGCACATCGCCTGCCCGTTGCAACTCGACCTGTAAGTCCCGCAAAGGGTCTGGGTCAATTCCTGGGTTACTTGTCCACCAAGAGCCAGCCTCAGTCTCCTGCGCCTCAATCGATCCAGCACAGGTTTGGCATCAGGATCGGACGGTGCAGTGATTGGACTCGTGGCATTGGCATCTCCTATACACCCAGCAGACTCAACTGTTCCTCCAGGAAAAACCGGCGATAGGAATCCGGAACATCCTGCACTGTACCTGAATCGTCCAGAGTCAGGTTGTGAATTTGGACACTTGCTCCTGAACGCTCAAAGAACAGCAGGCTAACGTCATCCGGCGTTAAGGTTGTATCCCGAATGGACATCCGAATCCGATCCACAAGATGGTCGCTGTGTGTTTCCACTACTACCCGATGTTCCGTCTGCTTGACAAACTGGCTGAGGAAACTTCCCAACTGGGCCTGGGCACGCGGATGCAGGTGGATTTCGGGTTGCTGGAGCAAATATAACTGGGGCGAATCCGCTTGGGTATCCAGCAATTCCACCAGGATGGGCAAAATCTGACTCACACCATAGCCCACGTCAATGAAATTGGATGACAGACCTGCGATCTGGGCCATGATTTGAAAGGGATCGCCTTCGGAGCCCAGGGTTTTGACATCCAGTCCTGCAAAGAGACCCGCCTTATCGTCGAACTCGGCGATCCCCTGGCTTAACTGGCGCCACTGGTCACTGTGGGAGGTCTTGATCCGTGCCAACTTCAACGGTATGTGAGTGCCTTCTGCCTGTGGTGTACTGGCAACAGGATCATAAGTCCGCGCAGGTTTGGTACGGACAGGTGCAATGGCATACGGCTGCCAACGCAAGTGTCCCCATACGGTTTGGGCAATGCGGGACAATTGCCGGATCTCTTCGTGCCATGTTGCGTTGGCCTGGCTACGGTTTGGCCGCCGTGCGAGTTCGTTCTCCAGAGAGAATGCGAGCCATGAGGGCAAAAACAGGGGCACATCCCATGACCATCTGCCGGGTCTGCCCTGTAAAGCGCCCATCAGTGCCTGGGCGATTGTCTCTGACAGCAAGGGGGCGGCTGATCCTGAAGGAAAGTCAATCCTGACCGTGTTCTCATCATGCTGTGCCTTGGGCACAGGAATCTCGATTGTGTAGCCAGGACAGTGGAATCGGTATTGCACAAGGTGAGGGCTTCCCTCACGGTTGACAAACCGGAAGCCGAAAGTCGCCTCTGCCCACGTGGATTGGCCTGGCACAGGAATTTCCACCGCTAATGACAGGCGGAACATGGGGGCTGCTTCCTCTCCCGGCGGACGGTAGGCAATTTGACCATAGGCACCCAACCGAAAGGGGGCGGCGTTGAATGAGGGAGGCAGATGGCCCCGCGTGATCTGGTGGGCTATGCGCAACAGGGCCAGGAATGAAGACTTGCCCGTGCTGTTTTCCCCCACCAGTATCGTGAGGGGGGCGATCCGGCCCACTTGGGTGTCCGTGAAACAACGGACATGCTGGAGGCTGAGTTTCATGCGAAGGGGTCCAGGCGCAGGAAGGTGTTTGGATTCAGGCCAGGATTGCGTATGTTCAGGTGCCAAGTCGACGCGGCACCTGCAAGCATACCTTACTCCTGTGGGTTCCATCCATAGAAGCGTTGCCCCGGCTGTCAGCGACTCTCCTGGCTCCCAGGGGCCGTATGCATCCTGTATCGCGTGCCGGGATGTCTGCCCGCTGAAGACAGGCTTCCCCCATCGTGCCCGCAAGCGTTCCCGTTATCGCCCGCACCGGAACGCCGCGATTTCGTCCTCTGGTCTACTCCGGCTCCAGTTCCCGATAAAGGCTCCACTGTCCCAGAGGATTGCCTCCCTGGGGTGAACGGTCATAGTACAAGTCAAAGAAACGGCCCTCCCGGGTTCTGACCCGAAAATGAATGCGCCCCACACCCCAGGATCCCCGCTGGATCGCCCGGGACAGATGGGCCTCCCGCATGTTGCGTGTCATGCGGCCCCGGCGGGCATTGTCCCGCCGCTCCGCCAACAGAGCCGCGATGACATGCACTTCCTCATTCCAGACCATACGGTCGGGACAAGGCGGATTCTTGCGAGTGGCAGGTGCCTGATCAAACTCAACTGTGATACGCTCTCCAATGAAGCGTTTGGGAATCAGTTTCATGTCGGTTCCCGCCTGTTTCCCCGCCGGGGTCTGATCGGCCTGCCGATCCGGCCTGTTGCATTGTAATGGATGCCTCTGCACTCTCCATGGCACAGCTTCTGCTCGTATCCTGCTACGAATCGGGATTTCAGCCCCTAAATCTGGCGCTGCCCCTGACCTGCATGCGGCAGCGCGGCCTGCAGGTGACGACCCTGGACTTGTCGGTGCAGACCCTGCAGGATTGCACCGTGCAGGATATAGCCGGTATCGCCATTTCGGTCCCCATGCAGACAGCCATGCGCCTCGGTGTGGCGGCCGCGGATGCCTTGCGCCGCCGGTACCCGCAGGTGCCCATCTGCTTTTTCGGTCTCTATGCCGGATTGAACGCGGACTATCTTTTGCAGTCCGGCCAGGCGGATGTGGTGCTGTCCGGGGAAGTGGAAGAGGCCCTGGCGGACTGGGCGGAAGGCGTGGTACGCGCTCCCGGCCCCTGCACAGACCCGGCGGCCGCAAAACGGGCGTCATCGCCTGTGCTGGAGCGGCTGCAACTGCCTGTACCCCAACGGCACGATCTGCCGCCCCTGACCGCCTACGCGCACCTCATCACCCCGGACGGGGAGGTGCGCCCGGCCGGACAGGTGGAAACCAGTCGGGGATGCCTGCATACGTGTCGCCACTGTCCGGTCGTGCCGATCTACGCGGGCCGTTTCTTTGTCGTCAGCCTTGAGACCGTGCAACGTGACATGCAGCAGCAGATCGAGGCGGGGGCCCGGCATATTTCCTTCGGGGATCCGGATTTCCTGAATGGTCCCGGGCATTCCCTGCGCATTACTGAGTGGCTGCATACCCACTATCCCGCGGTGACCTTTGACTTCACGGCCAAGGTAGAGCATCTCTGCCGCTATCCGCAGCATGTACAGACGTTCCGGGAACATGGCGCGGCATTTGTCGTGTCCGCTTTTGAGTCCATTCAGGCCGACGTACTGCGCCATCTGGCCAAGGGACATGAAGTAGCGGACATGGAGCGTTTGTTGCTGTTTCTGCGGAAACTGGAACTGCCTATACAGCCGACCTGGATTCCCTTTACGCCCTGGACCTCGTTGCAGGACTACCTGGAATTCCTGAACTGGATTGCGGACCATGGCCTGGTGAACTGTGTGCCGCCGGTGCAGCTTGCGCTCCGTCTCCTGATCCCGCCCCGGAGCTGGTTGCTGCAGCAGTGCCGCGAGGAGGCCTGGCTGGGACCGTTGCAGCCGGATCAGTTCACATATGCCTGGACGCATCCGGATCCGGTCATGGACGAACTGCAGCCGGAACTGGAGGCGCTGGTCGCCCAGCTGGGCGATGACTGGAGTCACGCCGCGATATTCCGTCAGGTGCGTGCTGTCGCGTACCGCAAGGCCGGCTGTCCGGTGCCGGAGGCGGATCTGGGACCGCAGTTGCCACCACCCCCGCGTCTGACCGAAGACTGGTTCTGCTGAGCGGAGCCCACCGCCGATCAGTTGGATCGGATAGGCAGCAGTTGAAAGGCGAGAGCGCCGTCAGCCGTACAATCTCGGCTCTGTGTCCATGGCCAGCTTGATGGTATGGGACCCTTTGGCACATGGGCAACGCCAGAACGGCAGGACATGCATGGTACAGGCGGGAGAGCCGGATATCTCTGGTGCCAGCCAGGTACCCCCGCCTGCCGTTGCGGGAAGTGAAGGATAAGATTACTGACGTCTTCGGGCGCAGGCCATACGGCACGGTAGCCCGTACAGCCGGTGGACACGGCCAGTCCCTGCCGCTTTCCTGTTGGTGAATCAGCGCAGGGAGCCGAAAAACGATCCCGCAATGCCCCCTGGGCCGTGACGATACGATCTATGTGGTTAACCGGGACTTTCTTCCTGGAACCCCCTCAGGCGTCCGGTTCCGCGGCCAGCGCCGCCAGCATGCTCTCCACCGAGGTAAACTTGACCCGGGGGCGGCCCTGGGCTTCGCCCCTGGCGGTTTCAATGGCGTCCAGCCGGAGCCAGTCTTCATACGTCACGACCTGCGGCTGCCGCTCGCGGACAAAGGCGGCGACCGCATCGGGATCGGTGCGGACAGGATAAAGGTGTTGCCCGGCCGTCACATCGGCGAGGAGAAGGTCCACCGTTTCCTTGGAATCGGGACGGTTGGTCCCGATCACGCCCGAGGGTCCCCGCTTGATCCAGCCGGTAACATAGTGGCCGGCGATCGGGCGCCCCGTATCCGGATCCGTTACCCGGCCGGCGTCATTGGGGATGATGCCCCAGTCCGCACGAAAGGGCACATCCGGCAGGGACACGCCATAGTACCCGATAGAGCGAAACACGAGGCCGACATCCAGCATTTCAAACTGCTCGGTAGCCCGTGACCGCAGGGTGCCGCTGTCGTCCGCATAGAGTTCGTTGCGGACGAGCTTCATCCCGGTCACCTTGCCCTCCGCATCGCCGATCAGTTCCACAGGGGAGGTCAGAAATCGAATCGTGAGTTGCCTGGGCTTGCCCGTGGACTGGTGTTGGGCGAAGCTGCGCAGGATATCGAGTTTGGTGTTGAGGACCCGGTCGTTTTCCTGTTCCACAAAGGCAGCGCTGCCAGGATCCAGGGCCATTTCGTCCGGCAACGTGAAGGTGTCGCATCCGGGCAGTTCCCCCAGTTCCCGAACCTCGGGCACCGTGAAGGCGGCCTGGGCGGGACCGCGGCGGCCCAGGATATAAATGGTGCGGATGCGGCTCTCGCGCAGGCACGCCAGGGCCTGGTCCGCGATATCCGTTTCGGCCAGGGATGCATGCGTATGCGCCAGGATGCGCGCCACATCCACGGCGACGTTGCCTACGCCAATGACGGCGGCACTTTCCTGGGAGAGGTCGAATTCCCGATCCTGAAATTCGGGATGGCCATTGTACCAGGCCACGAATTCCGTGGCCGCGTGGTTGTTGTGCAGGTCACTGCCGGGAATTTTCAGATCCCGATCCGTCTGGGCGCCCGTGGCATAGATGAGAGCATGATAGAAGTCTGCCAGTTCCGGGGCCCGGACATGCGTCCCCAGATGCGTGTTGCCGAAGAAGCGGAATGCAGGCTTCTGCGCCACGCGATCGAACAGCTTGGTCACGGCCTTGATTTTCTGGTGATCCGGGGCCACGCCCGAACGGACCAGGCCAAATGGGGTGGGCAAGCGGTCATACATGTCTACCTGCACGCTGACCTCTCTGGATCGCAGCAGGAAATCCGCGGCATAGAATCCTGCTGGACCCGAGCCGATGATGCCTACACGCACGGGGTTTTCCGGTGCCCCCAAGTTACTCACGGCGTTCACTCTCCCTTGCGGCTGTGCCACGGGCCTGTGCGGTCCTTGCGGCACAGGCGTATGTGCAGTTGCTATTCTATCGATTTCCGGACTGTCATCCAATACGCCGTGAGGTGCATGGTTGGCATGCCTTTTGTCCTGCGGCCCGTGCTGTGCTGTGCGGTTCCGGCAAGACAGAGCCCCGGCATGCCCCCGCGGTCAGTGGGACGGACTGCCGGTGGATGGCGTTGCAGGTCGGATGCCATGGCACGGTCAGGCGGGCGCAGACCGGGTCCCGCGCAGGCGTGTGGCGATGTCCTGCGGTATCCGGGCGGCCCGTCCCTGCAGGTCCACACAGACATGCTCGGTGGCGCCGGTGGCGATCAGGCGCTGGGAAGCGGCATTGTGGACCTGATAGTCAAAGCGGATCTTGCGGGTACCCAGGGTGCCCAGGGAAGTGGTCACGGTGGCGGTATCACCAAAGGTCAGGGACCGTCGAATCTGCAGGGCGACCGACACGACGGAGAAATGGTGCGTACGGGAAATTTCGGTATAGGGTACGCCCTGGAACTTCATGAACGCGATGCGTCCCATTTCCAGCCAGGGCAGGTAGGCGGCATGATGCACCACCTGCATCAAATCGGTTTCAGCGAACCGTACCTCAACACAAATCTGGACGGATGGCATCGGGAGTTTCCTGTCTGTTGCTGGCAGTCGGGCGTGCCGGGAGCCGTGTTGACCGCATTGTCTGCGCCGCCAAAGGCTGACTTTACCAGGAACTGTAGCCGTTGAGAAACAGATTGGTGATTTGCGCGGTCAGAATGCCCCAGAGGGAGGCCACAAATGCCAATTGCAGGAGCAGGACCGTGACACTGATCCACAGCAGGCGATTGGCCATTTTCCGATATCCCATGACGCGGTACATGATGCTGAAGGCGATGCCCAGAAAGGGGATAAAAAGGGCCAGCAGAGCCATGAAAAGCCGGGCACATCCCCCTTCATCTTCCAGATGCAGCGGTTGCCGCGGGAAGGGGCGCCTGGAGGACGCGGAGGGAGGGTTGCCGGACATGAATGCATGTTTCCCGATAGAGCCGGAAGGTAGGGAGGCGGGTATACAGACCCTCACATTGTATGTACTTGCTGCCGGACGCGCTAACCCGACCTTGGTCGGCAGGATGGCTGATGCCTTGCCGGCAAGAGACTGCGGTACGGCCGGGACAGTTCCCTTTGGCTCCACAGTACAGGCAGGCACCGCCACCAACCGGTAACCCGCTTGTCCGGGAGGCGGAGGGGACCCATGGGCCAGGCACAACCCGCCAACGATGGCAGCCTCAGGCCGCCAGGACATCCTGGCCGGGGCCAACAGTCTGTGGCAGAGACGGGCGCCGGATCGGGATATCTATCGTCCCTGGGACACCAGGAAATCGAAACGTTTTGTCCAGGCGTCACTGATGCCCACAATGCCCCTGTTCTCAGCTTCCTTGATCAGGGCTTCCATATCGCTGCTCCTGAATTCCCCGGCCAGCAGCGCCTCCTGCCAGCGTATTTCGGGGGTCAGGGACAGGAGAATGGCCGTATCGGGGTCCGCCAGCGTCAGCTGGCCCCATCCCGCATGCTGGGCCGGGGCATCTGCGGACAGCCGGATTTCGACCGTGGTGCCGGCCCAGGGCGTCAGTTCGATGGCGCCGGGAATCCAGCCCGCCCGAATGTTGTCCGCCGTGAAGGAGAACTGGTGGATGGGCGTGAAGGCGGTTTCGCCCGGATGGCGCAAACCCATCGTCATCGTGGCGGCCGCCGGCGGGGCGGCGGCGCTGTCGGGATGCAGACCCAGCAGAAAGGACAGGGCACTGGGCTCCGCCGGCACCTCAAGCGTGAAGTCCACCGTGTGGCCATCCTTGACGCCCAGATAGGGGGCTTCCCACGTCAGCGTGGGGATCAGATCAGCGACAGGCAGCACCACGGGTTCATACAGCACATCACAGACCGCCAGATCGGCCGGTGCCGTACATATCGAGTCCAGGGGCGGCGCGGTGAAAGCGCCGGGTTCTGCCGTCAGGCGGGACCATAATGCCGTGCGTGCGCCGGATGCCAGCTGGGCCATGATCTGTTCGTAAACGATCACGGCGTCCAGATGTACCAGGGGATTGCCCGCCGCCCGCTGACGGGCCTGGGCAATGTTCATCTCGGCGTCCCGCCATTGGCCCAGCGCCGTATGCACCTGTGCCTGCAGGCGATAGCTGTGAAAGTGGTCGGAACGCCAGCGGGATGCCTGATGCAAATGCCCCAGGGCATGCCCCAGGGCCGTGGCGTTCACCGCTGCCGGCAGGGAATCGCTGTACCGGGGTTCAGGCCAGACCAGACCCTGCTCCATATAGGAGCCGGCCTGGTGAATGTGATAGGCCCAGAACAGGAAGGGGGTGCCCATGACGGTGCCGCCCAGCAGGGACACCACGGTCACGGCCAGGGCCGTACCGGCCAGGAATTTTTTGGTCACCGAAGGCGTGTCTGTTGCCGCCACTGCATCCCACCTCCCTGCTACATGTGCAGGGACACCCCCTCGACCGCGGCCGCGGCTTCCATTACCACTTCGCTGAGTGTGGGATGGGCATGGACCGTGCGGGCGATTTCCGTGGGCGTAAGTTCCATCATTTGGGCCAGCGAGAGGGCTGGCAGCAATTCGGTCACCTCATCCCCGATCAGATGGGCCCCCAGGATCTCGCCGTAGTCGGAGCCCGCCAGAATCTTGACAAATCCCTTCGACGCCCCCCGGGCCTTGGCCTTGCCATTGGGAAACAGGGGATACGTGCCCACGTTGTAGGACAGACCGGCGGCCTGGGCCTCCGCTTCCGTGTAGCCCATGCTGGCGACCTGGGGGGTGGCATAGGTACAGCGGGGCATGAAGCGGTACTGCTCATCCCCCAGGGGCACAGGATCCGCATCCGCGATGGTTTCGGCGGCGGTGACCGCCTGGGCGATGGCGACATGGGCGAGGGGCAGACGGCCCGTGCAGTCACCGGCCGCAAATATGTGGGCCTGACTGGTCCGCAGGCAGTCGTCTACCCGAATAAAACCCCGGTCGTCCCGCGGGATGCCGATACGGTCCAGGTTCATGTCATCGGTGTTGGGGGTGATGCCCACAGCGACAAGCACCAGGTCAGCCGGGAGTGACTGTATCTCCCCGCCCGCATCCGGGCGCGAGGCTACCTGCAGCGTGCCGGATGGCACATCGTAGGCCTGGGCGGTGTGGCCCGTCAGGACCCTGATGCCGCTGCCCCGGAACTGTTTCTCCAGTTCGGTGGACACTTCGGCATCTTCCAGGGGCAGCAGCCGCTCCTCGTATTCCACCAGGGTGACGGCTACGCCAAAGGTATGCCAGAGGTAGGCGAATTCCACCCCAATCGCACCGCCGCCCACAATCACAGCGCGGTCTGGCAGATCGGCCTGCATCAGGGCCTCGCGCGAGGACAGGATCCGGGTGCCGTCAAACGGCAGCCCGGGCAGGGCCCGGGGCCGGCCTCCTGTGGCAATGATGAAGGTATCTGCCTGGAGCTGTGCCGGACTGCCCTCGGGGCCGGTTATCTGTACGGTATGGGGATCGGTGAAGGTCGCGGTGCCCGTATGGACTTCAATGCGGTTCTTGCGCATCAGGAACTCCAGGCCCCGGGTCTGCCTGTCCACAATGGTGCGGCTGTGCGCCAGGGTGCGGGCGAAGTCTATGGTGATGTCGGTCACGGTGATGCCCAGCGTGCCTGCCGCCTGCACCGTGTCCAGGACATTGGCGGCGTGCAACAGGGCCTTGGACGGGATGCAGCCCCAATTCAGGCAGACACCGCCGAGATGTTCCTTTTCGATCAGGGCAACCTTGCGCCCCAGTTGTGCACACCGGATGGCCGCGGCATAGCCACCGGGACCTCCGCCGATGACGGCTACGTCTGCCTGCATCTTTTTCCTATCCTTTCCGGGCGGGACGGGTGGGCTCCCAGGTCTGGAGCGTGTCCCGCACATGGGTCATGAACAAATCCGCTGTCGCCCCATCCAGCACCCGGTGATCGAAGGACAGGCTGCACACGCACATGGGCCGGATCACGATCGCATCGTCCGCGCTCGGCAGCAGGCTGTCACTGCCGCGGACCATGGGCCGCTTGACGATGGCGCCTATCCCCAGAATGGCCGCTTGCGGCTGGTGGATAATGGGCGTGCCGGCCAGGCTGCCACTTACCCCGTGATTGGTGAGGGAAAAGGTCCCGCCTTCCAGATCCGCGTGGGTCAGTTCATGGGCCGCGGCGCGCCGGGTCAGATCCGCCAGGGCCTGGCCCAGACCCATCAGGCTAAGACTTTCCGCGTGCCGGATCACGGGTACGACCAGACCATCAGGTACGGCCACGGCGATGCCCAGATGAATGTGGGGAAACGTGGTGATGCCGTCTTCGGCATAGGTGACATTCACTTGCGGCACCTGCTGGAGGCCGACCACCACGGCCTGCATGATGTAGGGCATGAAGGTCAGATGCTGGCCCTGCTGGTGCCAGGCTTCCTTTTGGGATTCCCGGTGCAGCACCACGCTGGTCATATCGATCTCGAAGAAGGTAGTGACATGCGGACTGGTCCGGGCGCTGCGCGTCATGTGTTCGGCAATGGCCCGCCGCATGGGGGACAGCGGACGGAAAAGCTGCTCTTCGGTAGCCTGGGCTGCAGGGGCAGATGCCCTGATCTCTGCGGTCTGCTGGATATGGGCGAGCAGATCCTTCTTCGTAATGCGTCCGTTGCGGCCTGTACCCGTGATGCGGGCCAGATCCACGCCATGCTCCTGGGCCATGCGGGCCACCACCGGGGACAGGAACCCGGGCCCCACGCGTTCGGTGTCACCGGTTGCATGCCGGGGCGCGGCGGTGGGGGGCGGTGCCGGCGGGACCACGGCCGTGGACGCCGGTTTCGACGGACGTACGGTTGCGGCCGGCAGTTCCTCGCCGGGTTCGCCGACATAGGCCAGAATGGTGCCCGTGGGTACGGTCTGACCGGCCTCGACACAGATGCGCAGCAGGGTGCCGGAAACGGGGGCTGGCAGATCGGTATCAATCTTGTCTGTGGATATGGTCAGGAGGGCTTCGTCACGGGTCACCGTATCGCCCTCGGCATACAGCCAGGCGGATACGGTACCTTCCACCACACTCTGGCCCAGCTGGGGCATGGAAAGGGAAACAGCCATGGGGAGAAATCCCGTTTTCGCGCTTAGGGAAGAGTATCCAGGGTCAGGCGGGGTGCCAGGCACGCTTCGCGCATGCTGCCCGTCATATACGCATACTGCTTGTCTGGCAATTCGCTGCAACCCATATGCTGGCCCGTGGGGGTCAGGGCGATGAAGCCCACAAAAGCCCCTGCCGGACGCGACAGGGCCTGTAACTCCCGGAGCGCCTCGCGGGCGGTGGCAGGGAGCGACTGTCCGCGGCGCAGGCCTTCCACCACCATACGGGCCGTAAGAACCCGCAGGCACAGTTCGCCCATGCCCGTACAGGCGGCGGCCCCGTACTGGCCGTGGCAGTAATTGCCCGCACCGATAATCGGGGAATCCCCCACGCGTCCCGGATATTTCCAGCCCAGTCCCGAGGTGCTGACGGTCGAGGCCATGCGGCCCTGGGCATCCAGCACCAGAAAATTCACGGTCCCCGTTTCCGGCAGGGATGTGGCCTGGCCGCCCGCACCGCGGGGCTGGAGGCTCAGCTGCCCCGTCAGCTGTTGCACGGCAGGCAACAGCTGTTCCGGGTCCAGTTGCGCCGGGTTCAGGTGGGCCTGGTCAAAGCGATGACGCCAGGTGTCAAAGCTGGCGGCATGCTCCAGTGTCGTGAAGGCAAATCCTGCCTCGCGGGCCAGCTGCTGGGCTCCGGCGCCGACGACCAGTACATGGGGCGTATGTTCCATGACAAAGCGGGCCAGCCTGGTGGCATCGGCACAGGATTGCAGGGCGGCGACGGCCCCCGCCTGCAGGGAACTGCCATCCATCACACTGGCATCCAGTTCGACGGTGCCCAGGACATTGGGTATCCCGGCCTTGCCCACGGAGTGGTCCGCCAGATCCTGCTCCACCAGGCTGGCGGCGGCGACGGCAGCATCCAGGGCGCTGGCCCCCTGTCGCAACAGGACCATGGCCTCGGCTGCCGCCCGGGCTCCATTTTCACTGCTGACAATGACGGGTTCCAACAAGGCGGCCCTCCTTACGCATACCGGGCGGGATCCCACTGATCCAGCGGTGTGAAACCCTCCAGGTCCACGGTACCTGCATAGCCAAAGGGCGCCCGGGTCACACTGTCCAGCCGGATACGGCCCTGCTGTATGGCCACCGCGGCACATTGCTGGCCGTTCCAGCGATGCAGGTGATAGAGATCCGGGTGCTGCTGCAGCATCGCCTGCTGGATCCCTTCCTCATGTATGCTCAGGCCTGTAAAATAGTGATGGCCGTTGCGTTCGGCATGCGTGATGCCCAGATTGGCGAGGACCGCCAGATCCTGCAGCAGGGCCACCGGTCCGACATTGGTCAGATCCTCACCGGACAGGACATAGTGGCCATCCGGGTGCGCCTGCCGCAATTGCTGGAGATGGCCCAGATTGGCCAGGCTCTTGAAAATGCCCTTGCAGTTCTTGTGACTGGTGCCCTGGTAGCCACAGGCCAGGGCCTGGGACAGGCCCTGAATGTCGCCGTCGGACTCGTCAATAATGACCGGCGGGTGGTGCTTCCACTCCCGCAGGGCCCGGGTCGCCGCGGCCTGCATGGCCGCATCCCGGTGCAGCGGCTGTTCAATGAACAGCAGTCCCTGCAGAAAGTCCTGCAGGCCGGCATCCCGGGCGAGGGCATCCCAGAACTGCAGGAACGAATGGAAATCCTGGTATTGCTCGTTGCCGTCCAGGGTGAATTTGCAGGCCAGGGACAGGTCGGCCAGCACTTCGGCAATCTCGTGCATGCGGGCAATGTCCGCTTCGACATCCCCGCCAATCTTGATCTTGAAGTGATCCACGCCATAGGTGCGGATCACGGCTTCCAGGGACTGGGGCAGATTGTCGGCCACGCGCTCTGCCGGCGGAATCTGGGCATCCCGCAGTGGATCCCCCAGGCCGATGGTATGGCGGGCGATCAGCGCAGGCAGGGGGGAGGCGGGCAGAAAATCCCGGGGCTGGTGATGGGCCCAGTCCGCATAGAAGTAGCGGCCCTCGAAGCCCAGGGCATCATCCCGCAGAATCCGGGCCAGGCTCTGGCCGCGGGCATGGCAGGCAGCATCAATCAGGGCCCTTTCCACCAGGCTGACGCCCAGATTGCGCAACAGCGACGGATCCGGGGATGTCGCTGTTCCGTTCTGGGCTTCATAGACGGTCGCCCAGAGCTGGAAGGGATTGGGCTGGGTGCCGGCGGCCAGGGCCTGGTGCGCCGCTTCCTGAATGACCCGGAGCATGTCCCGGATGTCCTGGACATACGGTGCTGCCGCATCCTTGGTGAACCATTTGGGAGCCAAACTCTCGGCGGCCAGGCCCCGGGTGCGTACACCATCCGTTTCCAGATCCAGGACCAGCAGCAGATGCGGGACCTGCGTCATGGTGGCGATGCCATAGCGGAAGGGCATGCGGGCCCGGATGTCCCGGATGCAGATCTGGAATTGGTGAACCTGAACAGTCATGGAGGAAGCCTTTGGGGGTATGGGGAACCGGATTCAGTCCAGGTGGGCCTCAATCTGCTGCAGGCGTGCCATTTCGTCCGGCAAATGCGCATGCCAGGGTGTGTAGTTGATCCACTCGCCACTCATGTAGCCCGTATAGGCCATGGCCTGCAATCCCCGGATAACTTCCTGATGGTCAATGGCCCCGGTACCGATGGGTACGTAGCGAATATGGCCCGGGTCCAGGGTGGCATCGTGCATGTGCACATGCCGGATCCAGGGAGACAGGATCGCCAGGGATTCCGGCAGGGTCATGCCCTCGGCGCGGACGGGATGCAATACGTCCCAGTTGGCCGCGGCGCGCGGGTGATTGACCTGGCGCAGGACCTGGGCTACGTGATGGGGATTGCACCAGGCATCGTGGGTTTCCAGGCACAGGGTCGTATGGCAGGCGTCCGCCTGGCCCGTCAGGGCGGTGAGAGCTTCCGCCAGGCTGTCAATGGCTTCTGCCCGGTCTACGCTGTCCGGGAACTGTCCGCCAAAAATCCGCAGCGCGGGGATACCCAGATCGGCGGTCAGATCCAGTTCGCGGCGTGCGGCTTCCAGATTGCGGTCACAGGTGGCCGGATCGGCGAAACGGGCCGATGAGGCGAGGCAGCACAGTTCCACCGGGCGGGAGGCGACCTGACGGTGCACTGCCTTGCGCTCCTCCGCAGTGAGCGAGGTTTCGATGCCATGGGCATGTCCAGCCTCAAGGCGCGGCTCCACACCGGCGTAGCCGAGGTTCTCGGCGGTATCCAGCATCTCGGCCAGCGTGAGTTCCGGACAGGAAAAACTCATGAAGGCATATTTCACGGAATGACACTCCCGGGTGTCTGTCGAGGTCTGGGTTGCTTGGGCACCCTATCAAGTGTAGTCCATTTTCCGGAATAGTTTGTCCTGATGCCACCTGTAAGGCACGCGGGATGCCTGACGTCACGGGCTGGGGTCAAGCAAAACGGGTTCCACCTGCCCGGAACTGGCGGCCGCATAAATGGCGTCGGTGAGAGCCTGGACGCGCAAACCATGATTCAGATCCGTGGCGGGTGCACCGCCCTGCCGCACAGCCCGGACGAAATCAGCCAGTACGCCGGTCTGCAGGTCCGGTGTCGGGGCCGACTGTTCATACACGGTCTCCACGTGGGTACCCGCGCGGGAGTCGGCCCGGGTAAGGACAATGCGGGAACCCGGCGGCGAAACCATGTCCACTTCCAGCGTGCCCTCTTCGCCGGCTATCACCATGGCGGAGGCGGCCGGTCCCGGCATGTATTCGCCGCGCTCATAGCTGAGCAGAATGCCCTGATCGCATTCGATATGGGCGATGACATGGGTCTCGGCATCCGAGTCCGGCACGACATGCGCCCGGTACCGCGGTCCCAGATTCCAGGTCCGGGCCTGCACGCGCCGGGGCTGCAGGGGCGGGTCCCAGAGCCCCAGCAGGTAGTCGAAATCGTAGCAGCCCCAATTCATCAGGATCCCGCCCCCGTTGAGGTGGCGCTGCAAGCGCCAGGCAGGGGGCAGTACCTGGGGTTTCGCGGGTGCGTTGCGCAGAACCCGCCAGTGCAGGGAGCGAATGCGGCCCAGGGTCCGGGTACGCAATAGGTCCTTCACGATTTGGGCCGCGGGCAGGCAGCGGAAGCGGGAGGAACAGCAGCCGACGACCAGATCGTTCTGCCAGCTCTGCATCAGCCGGACGTCCCCGGCCTGCATGGCCACCGGCTTCTCCAGCAGCAGGTGCCGCCGGCTGGCCAACACCTGCTGGGCCAGGGGCAGGCGGGCGTGGGTGGGCACGGCCAGCAGGACCGCTTCCACCGCCGGGTCCGCCAGCATTTGCCCGGGATGGGCGTAAATGGTGGAGATGGCGTGTTGGGCACCCAGGTGACGGGCCCTTGTCCCTTTCCAGGTCCAGCAGTCCCGTGATCCGGATGGATGGCATGCGGCGGGCGGCCTGGACGTGCCGGGAGCCGATGACACCGCATCCCACCAGGGCGAGACCCAACGGCCGGGTCATACCGCTACGCACCTCCCGCCTGGCTCAGGCTGTGGCGAGGGCGAGCCATTGCGCGTGCCAGGTGCCGATCTCCTCATGGGTGCGGGCCCCGTCACAGATCAGGATGCGCTGGCGTCGTGCGAGGGTGGTACCGGGGGCCAGGGCCAGGTATTCGTCATAGCTGAAGGAAAAACTGGCCACCGGAAAGGGCGTGGTACGCACAAACCACTTGAGGGGAAACCGGATGTTGTCCGGATGGTCCAGCAATACCACCGTGGACGCCTGGCCGGTGTGATGTTGACCGACATAGGCAATCCAGGCACTCTGCTGGCCCATGAGGTAATCACCGGCCACGCCGTTTTCCGCCAGCACGGTGCCATGCAGGAGTTCCATGGGACCGCGCCAGAAAACGCCCCCGTAGCCCGCCATGGGACGGCCTTCGGTGGTCGGGGAACCGAAAACCACATCCTCCTGTCCGGGATTGGTGAGGGCAAAATCGAAGTCCAGACACCAGTAGCCCTCAGCGGGCACGACCCCGCCGACAGCCTGCGCGCGGCGTTCGTGCAGGAACGGCTGCTCCCGCTGATCCGGCGTCCACCAGTCCAGGGTCTGCTCCCAGCGCTGCCACTGATCCGCGTCGGGAGCAGCGGCCTGGGTCCGGGTGAAGGTGCGGTGTGCCTGGCAGCCCATATTGTCCAGGTGCTGATATCCCTGATCCCGCACGAAGGTGGGACCGCCCCAGAAATTGAAACCTGACACCCAGGGGCAGGCCAGGCTGATGCCGCTGTGCCACTCGTGATCATAGGGTTTTTCCATGGTGACCACCTGCCCCGCCAGCGTTTGCACGGGATGGAAATAGGGGCGTGGCCCCTGGATGGGCGTCATATGGGGCCGGAGGTTGTAGCGGCACAGGCGCTGCCGGCCATACCGGATTTCAATATGGCGCTGCCCACGGGCATGGATCGAGAGCATGTTCATGGTGTTGCAGGGTCAGGTGGCATTCAGGTCGAATTGTCCGTTCATCAGGTAATAGAAGGGATCCGGAGGACGGATGCTGCCCCGTGTTACCGGGATACCCTCCAGGGCCGACTTGTAGAAGGCGGTGAGAAATTCAATCGTACCGCGTACACCGGATCCGCTGACCGCCGGCCGTTCATTGCGTTCCATACTGTCCAGCAGGGCACCCACCTGGGTCACATGCGAGGCCGGAATGTGCTGGGGTATCTGGGACCAGCGTTCCAGCTTGTGCTCGTGGGGTGAGCCGTCATAGGTGCTGAACCGCCAGTTCTGGTTCTCGTAGGAATAGAGACTGTTCAGTTCCACCGTGGCGTCGGTGAAATCCAGACGCATGTAGCTTTCCTGGCGAGGGGAGAGAATGCTGTTGGTGATATTGGCCATGGCGCCATCGGCAAAGCGGACACTGGCCATGGAAACATTGTCCACTTCAATGTCGTATTCCAGGGTGCCCAGCATGGCCCGAATCTCCTGCCATTCGCCCATAAGCCATAACAGGAAGTCCATGATGTGAATGCCGTGCACCACGGTGCAGCCCCCGATGGCTGCCTGCCATGTTCCCCGCCACTTGACGGCAAAATAGGGATCGCCGCGGTACCAGGTGGTGAGGACATTGGCGACCAGCAGTTTGCCCATGGTCTGATCCCGGATCATCTGCTTCAGGTGCTGGCCGGCGGAACCAAAACGCCACTGGAAGACGCTGGCACAGAACCGGCCCGTATCCTGTTCGGCCTGTTCAATGCGGTCCATTTCCGCCAAGGAGGCACAAAGGGGCTTTTCGCACAGGACCCAGGCGCCCGCTTCCAGTGCCAGGATACTCAGATCGGCATGTACACCCGGAGGCGTACAGACATGCACCAGATCGGGTTTTGTCTGGTTCAGCATGGTCTCGGCCGACACAAAGGCCTGGGGAATGTCATGGACATCGCAAAAGGTCTTGACGCGGTCCTCGTCTATGTCCACCGCTGCCACCAGTTCCACCCGGTTGGCGTGAGCCCTCAGGGCCCGCACATGACCATTGGCAATGCCGCCAGTACCAATGATGGCGGCGCGGTATGTGGTTTGCATAGGGTTATGACTTGCACTGCAATGGTTTACCAGGAGTCCAAGCCTACCAGCTTCCGGCCCAGATTGGTCAAATGGGCCGGTGCGCCCTCATGCTGGTCCAGTTTGCGTGGATCACTGGGAAAGGCCCGTGGCAGTTGATGTCCCATGGGCCACCGCCTGCGCCAGCGCCGCACCTGATCCTGGCGTATCTCCTCCAGCGTCGGATCGGCGGGTTGCATGGCAATGTACTGGGCCAGACGCGGCCGGTCCGTGCGGTTGGGTCCATTGCCGTGTAGCAGTGCGGTATGCCAGATGACCAGATCCCCGGCCTCTCCCTCTATGGGTACAATTTCCAGGTCCCGAATGTCCGGATTGCGGAGTTCGGCATCCGGTTGCTGCCAGGACAGGATTTCGTCCACGATCCGGTGGGAGCCAGGCACGCACTGGAAACCACCCTGATCGGCGGTGGTCTGCGTGAGGCACAATACGCCCTGCACCCGCAGGTCGATGGGCCAGGTAGTGGGATCGAAGTCCCAGTGGATGAAACCCTTGTAGTCGTGATCCGTCTTGACCGGGGGATTCATGTTGACACGATCCAATTTCACCCACAGGTCCTCGCGCTCAAACAGTTCGCTGTAGATTTGGTGAATGCGGGGATACTGGCGGGTATCCCACAGGGCCTGGTGATGATACAGTTCTACCATGCCGGGCTGGCTATGCCAGGGCGGAAGGGAGTACCAGGTTTCTGGACTGTCCGGATCCATGCCCAGGAAAGTCCAAGTCGCATCGACAACCGCGTCCAGCAGATCCTGGGGCACTGCCTGTGGCACGACGATATAGCCATTTTCGTCCCAGAAGGCCAAATCGGCTTTATTCAAGATAGTCATGATGTCTCCTTGCTGCACAGGAGTACAGTGAGTGGCAAATGGGGAGTCTGGTGGGTTTGTTCCATTGTAGTGCAGTCGCGCGTGACTGCCCAGAAGAATCCGGCCATGTGGACAGGGGCATTCACGGGTTGCGGGCCTGTGCGGCAAAGTGCCGCAGCTTGCGCTGGAAAATCGGATTCGCAAGCACCTCCGGATTCACCACAGGTTTGGGAATGGTTCCAGACAAAACAGACAACACATATTCGGTGGCCAGCTGGCCGTTCAGCTGGTACAGCTGGTCAGTCCAGGCCAGAGTATGTGGAGCCAGTATGACGTTCTGCATTGACACCAGGGGGCTGTCGATCGGGAGCGGTTCCGGATCCAGTACGTCCAGTCCGGCCCCGGCAATGGTGTTGGATTGCAATGCCTCGATGAGTGCTTCATGGTCCACTATCAGACCGCGTGCCGTGTTGATAAGATAGGCCGTTTTTTTCATCAGGGCCAAGCGTTCGCGGTTCATGAGATGATGCGTCGCTTCATTCAGGGGACAATTGAGCGAGACGAAATCGGATTCGGCCAGCAGTTCCTCCAGCGATACGAGCTGTACATCCAGTGCCTGGGCTGTCTGTTCATTGCCGTAAGGGTCATAGGCCAGTTTCCGGGCCAGGCCAAAGGGTGCCAGCAAGCGGAAGAGATCCGCGCCGATGTTCCCCAGTCCGACTGACCCCACAATCTTACCCTCCAGGCCCACGGACCAGTGAGCATTCCGTTGACTCCAGTTGCCCGACCGTACCACTCTGTCCTTGGCAAAGAGACCCTTGGCCAAAGCCATGAGCAGGGTTAAAATGGCCTCGGCAACAGGGCGGCGTACACCATCAGGTGTAATAGCGAGGAGACAGCCATTTTCGGTCAGGGAGGGTATATCCAGCGTATCGTACCCTACGCCCCACCGTCCAATGACAGCCAGACGGGCATCGGGACCTATCGTTTCCGACGTGAAGCGATATCCCAACAGCACAGCACCATCCAACCCCTGGATATCATCAGCAGTGACATACACACCCTGACTGTCGTGTCCCGTGGCTTCGAAATAGTGGAAATTCACCCACTCGGATGCGTTGACCAGCGTTTTCTCAATGGGTGCCAGGACAGCGGAACCAAGAGCATGGAAGTCTGCTGAAACCCCAATATCCAATTTCATATTGTCATCTCTGATATTCTGTGGAAGGTGACGGTTCCATAGATCTTACCCTTACTGACCCTTTACACACCAAGGTCCCCGATGCCCGTACTCCGGCTGATGTAGAATAAAGAGAATGGTATAAGGGGAAAGACCTCACAGAGTAGAGATGTCTATAGGCTACCACCAGGAAAACTTTCCCATGTCTAATTCTACAGTGGTAGATTTATTGCTGTACCTGTGGTGATAGATTGGGTGTACCATCTGACCACCACGACCAAAGAGACTGTTCCCCAACTGCAAACATTGGAGTTTCCTTGCGAAGTGGCTAACCTGCCTCCTCTATCCTCTTGTCTGAAGGCTGGAATTCTGGCCGAGGATTGCCAGTTCATATCCGCCCAGTTCTTTCTGAGCCGTTCCCAAGCTACCAGATTGTTATGTAAAAGAAAACTTGTGCATTCAAGGTAGAATAAGTAGAAAGTTCCCTGCACACGCGGGGATGACCCGGATTGGGAGGAAATCCGCAGTCGTGTTGCTCCGTGTTCCCTGCACACGCGGGGATGACTCGCATTTTATGCGCCTGATGCAAAACAGAAAGTTTGCCCATCAAAGGGAAAACTGCACAGCCTGAGGTGGAGTGTGCACCAGGTGGGTGTTGCAGTAGTTTGGCTTTGACGTGGACCACGTGACCTACGGGCGGGATAATCCGCGCCTGGGGGCCCAGATGCGGCCCTAGGCGCGGCAGGTCACGTGGCGGGCCACTTCCTGGATGAGACCTGTGGCAAGATCTATTGCTTGGTCGAACGCCTCTTTAACCGAGAGGTCTATCCCCGCGTGTACGGGGGAACCACTGTCCATGCCGAAGAGAGTGAAAGCGATTACGGTCTATCCCCGTGTGTACGGGGGAACCTCCTACTCTTTCACATTATAGCTATATTATCTCATAAGTCAATACCGTGGGATACCAGACAGAAATTAGAGAGCAAGACCTTACCTGCGTGGGAGAACATTGCCTGAATTATGTTGTAACAGAATTGGACCGACCATTTACAATTGACTTTCACAAGGCCAGTGCCTTACAGATTCGTCTTCCCCCGGAATCGAGACAGGTCAATCCAAATGGGTATCAACAAATCAATTGAGTTATTGAAATCAGGTCAGCCTGTGTTTTGTACAGGTACTTCCAGCTTGTCTTACGACAGTGGCAGAGCCATGGCCCAGACATGGGCCGACATGATCCGCGTGAACATGGAGCATGGGCTGTTTGATATCTCCGCCCTGGACGCTTTCATGTCAGGCCTGATCGACGGTGGACCTACCGCCTCGGGCCATCTTACTCCAGCCATTATGGTAGAGTTGCCCGTCTTGGGACACAGCGCTGACGCGATCAGGGCCAATGTATGGCAATTCCAGCAGATCCTGGCCCGCGGCGTGCATGCCTTGCTGCTCTGTCATGCGGAGGACCCCGCTGCCGTGACGGCGTACGTGGAAAGCTGTCGCTATTCCTATCACAAGCAGGGCGTGGGGCAGGGATTGGCACTAGGCACGCGCGGAGCAGGAGCACAGGCGGGCGCTGGCGCCCGTTGGGGTGTTTCGGGCCCCGAATACATTATGGCCGCCGATCCGTGGCCTCTCAACCCAGACGGAGAGCTGTTGCTGGGCGTCAAGATCGAAAATCAGACGGCATTGGCCAACAGCGAAGCCATCGCGGCTATTCCCGGCCTGGGTTTCGCGGAGTGGGGGCCGGGTGACATGGGACTGTCATTTGGCTACATAGACAATCACGATCCGCCCTATCCTGAGGAAATGTGGAATGCCCGGAATCGGGTCAAGGATGCCCTGGCCGCCGTGAATGTGCCTTTCTTTGAAGGCCAGTTTGACGAGAGCAATGCGTGCGATCGGTTCGACGAAGGGGTGCAAATTTTTGCCTGTTCCGATGCCCACCGGGATATCGCATCTCTGGTCCGTGCCCACGCCGGACGTACCATGCCTGTGTAGAACTCGGATCGCTGGCAACGGAGCATTTCCCGTTGCCCGTCTTCACTGTTGCTGGGTGTTCGGTATCAGCAGTTGTTGGCCGGCACTGAGAATGTTGGCACTTTCCAGCTGGTTCAGATTCGCAAGGACATCGGTGGATACGCCATAGCGCTCGGCAATGGAGCTCAGGGTTTCACCCGCCCGTACCGTGTGGGTCAAGTACCCGTCCTGGACCTCAGGGGAGACCCCCGGAATGACCAGGGTTTGTCCTACGTCCAGCTGATCCTTGTCAAGCAGGTTGTTGGCCTGAATGATCGAGTATGTCGTGACCTGATAGTACAGGGCAATGCCGGAAAGGGTATCGCCTTCCCGCACGACGTACGTGATAGCCCCTTGTGGTTCCGGCACAGGCTGGGCCAGCCCCGAGGTCAGTGCGTTGTCCGGCAGCAATAGTTGCTGGCCCACGGAGAGGTAGTCCGGAGACTCCATATTGTTCAGATCCTGGATAGTCTTCGCCTCCACGCCATAGCGCAAGGCGATGGCATTCAGGGTGTCGCCCGCCTGGACTGTATGGTAAAGGCCAGGCGGCAGGTCCGCTTCATCCAGTGTGCCCGACGAGGCCGACAAAGGAATGATCAGACGCACGCCCACGGGCACCTGGTCCAGATCCACGAGGGGATTGGCGTTGCGGATTTCTTCCAGCGTAACCCCGAACTCCAACGCCAGGCTGGACACGACATCCCCCGGCTGGATGGTGTAATAATACGGTTCATCCTCCAGGCTGGCGGCGGCATCCCCCCCCTCTGTTTGGGGTATGTTGGGAACGCGGAGCTCATCTCCCGGGAACAGCCGGTCACTGGTGAGCTGGGGATTCAACTCCTTGATGCCGGCTATGGTGGTGCCGAATCGTTCGGCGACGGTGGTCAGGACATCACCTTCCCGTACCACATAGACAATGGGTTCCAGTACTTCCTCGGGTGCTTCCCCTTCCCGCTCCTGTTCCAGAATGGCTGCGTCCACATCCACCGGATCGGCTGTCAGAATGAATTCTCCTGTAACACGGTCACGTGTGCATCCGGCCAGAAAGACGAAAAGAAAACCTGCACAGAGAAATTTTCCTATATGGGACATGGAGATTCCCACTCCTCAATGCGATGGTTGATGTTGTGCCAGTCCCCTATGTGAATATAGCACAGTCTTTATATCAAATTCCATGCGCGCTGCATGGGAAAAAGGCTACCGGATCACTCCAATTCGATTTCCGTAGAGGGCCGGGCCAGTGCCGCCATGCTCAGCAAGCCGGCGGTGACCCGGGCAATCTGGCGCATGGACTGCGCAGTACCGCTGTCGGGATGGGCCACCACCACTGGTTCGCCGGCATCACTGCCAGCCCGGATCAGGGGATCCAGTTCCACGCGACCAATAAAGTCCAGGCCCAGATCCCGGGCGGCCTGCTGGCCCCCGCCCTGGCCAAACACCTCACCGGCCATGTTCTCAATGACGCCCAGTACCGGCACATCCAGCTTGGTAAAGGCACCGGCGCCGCGCTTGGCATCGCTGATCGACACGGCCTGGGGCGTGGTGACGATCACGCCGCCCGTAATCGGCACACTCTGTGCCAGGGTCAACTGGGCGTCGCCTGTCCCCGGCGGCAGATCCACGATCAGATAATCCAGGTCACCCCAGTGCACATCCGTCAGAAACTGCCGAATGGCGCTGTGCAGCATGGGACCCCGCCAAACCACCGCTTCGCCTTCCGGCATCAGGAAGCCCATGGACATCACTTTCACACCGTAGGACTCGTGCGGCATCATCTTGCCGTTCCGTACGGACAAGGGACCTGACAGCCCCATCATCATGGGCACATTGGGGCCATATACGTCCGTATCCAGAATCCCCACGCTGGCACCTTCCAGGGCCAGACTGACGGCCAGGTTAACGCTGAACGTCGTCTTGCCCACGCCACCCTTGCCACTGCTGACCGCCAGCACCGTCTTGATATTGACGTTGAGCTTCTGGGAAATGCGGTCATCCTGCGCTACACGATGCGTGAAGTTAACGGTGACCTGCTCCACGCCCGGTATCTTTTGTACGGCTTCCATGGCCTCGCACTCGATCTGGCCCTGCAAGGGACAGGCCGGTGTGGTCAGTTCCACGGTAAAGGAGACCCGGGATCCCCTCAATGTGGATGTCCTGCACCATGTTCAGGGTCACCAGATCCTGCCGCAATTCCGGTTCAATCACTGTGCCCAGGGCTTGGGTGACAGTTTCTGGAGCAATCAGGGGGGTAGCAAGTGTGGCCATGGGCGGTTTCCGTCTGCAAGAACACCCTTTATATCACAATCCGGGCAACGACAAGGTAAGAATCGCCAGTCCAAAGTCTCCGCCGCGCCTTGGGGCCGCCCCTTTCAGGGATTGAGATCCCGGGCCATCAGGTCAGCCACATCCTGGCCCAGCTGCACGGCATAGTTGGTTCCCCGGTCCCAGGGCCAGACTTGACTCATGGTGGCCAGATACAGGCCGGGCAGGGGCGTCTGCCACGGCAACCGCCGGGAACCGGCACCCGGGTAGGGTATCGGCTGGGCATAGGGCGTGCGGTGCAGCCAGGTCCCCTGGACCCAGGAGGGATCGAATGCGGGATGAATGGCGGTGAAGCCCGCCAGGATTTCCTGGGTGATGACTTCCTCGGGCAGTGCGAGGTACCTGTGATCGGTTTCGACATAGGCACCGGCATATACCATGTGATGGCCGCCATACCGGACAGGCGGAATCATGGCGGTGTGCTCCACCAGGGCCAGAAAGGGCAAGCCGGCATTGGCCGGCACGCTGATCCAATAGGTACCCTGGGTCAGGGACCGATCCAGGGCCACCGTGAGCACCACGGCGCCCATGAAGTCGCCTGCTCCCAGCTGACGGACGTAGGAGGGAGGCAAGCTGTCACAGCAACGACCCAGACTGGCCGGGGAACCGGTATAGAGAACGGCATCGGCCTGCCAGGTCTGGCGGCTGGTCCGAATCGTAAAACCCTGCGGTGCCGGATGGATTTTGCGGACCTGGGTGTGGAATTCCACCCGGACGCCCAGGGCCTGGATGGCTTGGGAGACGGCATCAGCCCAAGCCTGAAATCCCCCCCTGAAGTACCCGAGATCGGCCGTGCGTTTGCGAATGCGGGCCGCAAACCAGGCCAGGGGTACATCGCGATAACGGCGCCCAAACTTGCCTTCCAGCAGGGACTGCCACAGGGTGGTATAGGCGACGGTACCCATGCGGGACTGCAGCCACGCATGCGCAGTCACGGCATCGAATTTGGGCCAGGGTGGACGCGGATGCCAACGCAGGTAGGCAATGACCAGCCCCATGCGCAGCTTTTGGGCCAGGGTGAGGTGGGGAAAACCCAGCAGCGATCCCATGCTGTCCAGACGATAGGAGCAGCCCTGGTAGTAGTAGGTGGTCGTGGGGGAATGAAACTCCAGCAGATCGGACAGCCCCAACGCGTGCGTGAACCGGATAATGTCCGTATCATTGGTGAAGAGATGATGATAAAACCGCTCCAGGGACCACTCCCAGTCCGGGTGTCCCCGAAAGCCCTGGGCCAGGCCGCCCGCCTGGTTGCCCCCTTCCAGGACGACGATTTCCGCGCGGGGAGTCCCCTGCGTCACCAGGGAATGGGCGGCCGCCAGACCGCCCGGACCGGCCCCGACAATGGCAATGCGCATGCTTCATGCCTGAATAATGCAGGAACAGGAAACAGGAATGTGCAGGCCCGTACCGGACGAACACGGCATGCGCAGCGGCGATCGCGGTGCTGGCCAGGGACCGTACCGAAGCGCACGGCGCCCCCGGTCTCATTCAAGCGCAATCGCTTCCTGCCATTGTGAATCCACCGCGGGTGCGCTCGCGGCAAACAGATGGGCCACCGTGGGCAATTCCTGCTCGATGCGCGCCAGGGCCTGCTCAAACAGGGCTACCAGCTCTTCGTCCGTGCCCTTATAGCAGCGCACGGTGCGGGCACTGCATATCTTGCATCCCTGCAGGAATTTGTAGCTTTCACTGTGACACTGGAGACAGGATCCCAATTCCACCATCATGAGCATGAAGGCCAGACTGACCGGATGGGCCTCGTCCACGGCCAGCACGCGATCCACCAGCTGCGCCCAGCCAGGGCCGCGCAATTCACGCAGTTCCGGAATCAGGTAGTCGGGAAACAGCAGTTCCGCTTTGGGATAGTACACAGTACACACTTCCTTGGGCATATGGCAGTAGACTGGCATGACAGCAAAGGCCAGACGATGGCACGCACCCGGAGGCACCTGGTGTGGTCCGGAACCCAAGCGCCAGACAACACCGGGGATGTCTCTGGCCTGGGGGCTATGAAAGTGGGTCCACGGCGTTCCGCGCAGGACGGGAACCCGTCAACCCACGGCTGTCATAAAGCGATCTGATCGCCTGGCTGCATGATGCTGCAATCAATCCCTTCGGCCTTCAGGTTGGCGGCGAAAGCCTCGGGATCCTGCTCGATGAGCGGAAATGTGTTGTAGTGTATGGGCACGACACATTTGGCGTTGACGAACTGGGCGGCGGACACGGCATCCTCCGGGCCCATGGTGAAATTGTCCCCAATGGGCAACAGGGCCATATCCACCGTGCTTCTTTCCCCAATCAGCCGCATGTCATAGGTCAGGGCCGTATCGCCGGCGTGGTACAGCACCTTGCCATCCCGGAAATACAGCAGAATCCCGGCCGCCACTCCGCCGTCGCTGCCGTCCGGCAGCATACTGCCGTGATGGGCGATGGTCAGCTTGACATGGCCGAAATCAAACAGCTGGCTGCCTCCCACATGCATGGGCTGGACATTCATGATGTTGTCGTTCATCAGCCATGTGGCAATCTCAAAATTCGCCACCACCTGGGCCTTGCCCCGGCGGGCCAAATCCTTCAGGTGGCCCGTATGATCGCTGTGGCCGTGGGTCACCAGAATGTAATCGGGATCCAGCGTGTCCACGGTATAGGCCTCGGGGCACACAGGATTGTCCGGGTGGAGCCAAGGATCAATGAGCAAGACCTGGTCGTCAGCCTTGATGTGAAAGGTGGCATGCCCGAGAAAGGTAATATCAACTTTCATGGTGTCACTGGTACTGGCTGGTGGTCTCAGGGAACAGAAATCCGGTTAGGGCGGGGAATCCTGCCTGTGCCGTATCCTGCACACGGATTATAGTATACCCCATGGCCCGCACGGGTCACTCTGCCTGGCGTGCCGCACGCTGCCGGGCTCTTTCCTGGGCTTTCCGTTTCAATTCCTCCGCTCTTGACAAACCGGTCGTGGTCTTCGCGGCCGGTTTGGCCTGCTGGGCTTTGGCCTGCTGAGCCTTGGCCTGGTCCCGGCGGGCCTTGGCTTCTTCCTTGGCCCGGGCTTCTTCCGCTTCCTGGGCGCGCCGAGTCTGTTCCTCCGCGAACTGTACGGGCCACAGCGCGGCATAGTAGTCCAGGGGCACCGTCAGTTCGGCCTTGTCATAGATGAGGTGCGGGTACCGTTCGTAGGCCGCCAGTTCATAGTCGTGATCCATCTTGATGGCATCAAAGGGACAGAACTCGACGCAGTAGTTGCAACTCATGCAGATGGTGGCGTCAATGAAGAATTCCTGGGGCCGCGTCACCGGTTTGCCCTGCTCGTCCGTGGCCCGGGCAATCCAGATGCACTGGGGCGGGCACACCTTGGCACAGATGCCACAGGCAGTGCAGCGTTCCTCGTCCGTTTCGGTATCCCAAATCAGCATGGGAATGTAGCGGAAGCGTTCGGGCAGAAGCCGCCGCTCTTCGGGATACTGAATGGTGAGCAGGCCTTCCTGGTCCACGGGCTGATCGATAATACGCAGATTGGCACTGCGTTCCTGGCTGTCGGCATAGCGGCTGGGAGTCTTCTGCATGTCGTCCGCATAGGTTTCCAAGGCGTGCTTGAGTGTCACGCCCAAACCCTTGAGCAATCCGGCTCCGAACATATCCCGTCTTCTCCTTGGTTCCGTACCGATCAGGGGACCGCCCTAGCGGTCGACTTCCCCGAGGACAATGTCAATAGCTCCCAGAATCACGATGGCGTCCGCCACCTTGTAGCCCACGGTCATGGGGGCCAGGGCATTCAGGTTGATGTAGCTGGGGGCCCGAATATGATAGCGATAGGGATTGGGCTTGCCATCACTGACCAGATAAAAGCCCAATTCGCCCTTGGGGGCCTCAATGCGGCTGTACACTTCCCCTTCCGGAGGCCGCAGGACATAGCCGCCCTTGCCCCCCAGGATCTCGCCGGCCGGCAAGTCACGCAGGGCCTGCTTCAGGATCTTGACACTCTCCCGGGCTTCCAGCAGGCGGATGTAGTAGCGATCATACACGTCGCTGTGGGGCAGCGTGGGAATGTCGAATTCAAAGCGATCATAGATCCCGTAGGGTTCGGCCCGCCGGATATCGTAGGGCAGTCCGGCCGCCCGGATCATGGGGCCGGAAATGCTCAGGGCGATGAGGTCCTCTACGCTCAGGTACCCCACACCCCGTCCCCGCGCCATCAGGATTTCGTTGTCGGTGAGCAGCCGGTCCAGCTGATTCAGGGCCCGCGGCAGGCGTTCGTCCACGATGTATTGGGCCCTTTCCAGCCAGCCGGCCGGTACATCCCGGTGTACACCCCCAAAGCGCATGTAGTTGCACATCATGCGGGCACCGCTGACGGCTTCAAACAGGTCGAGGATCATCTCGCGTTCCTCGATCGCATACAGCGCCGGAGTCTGGAGAGCCCCCAGATCGTTCAGGATGAACCCGATGGACCAGAGGTGGTTCACGATGCGGGTCAGTTCCGCCATGATAACCCGCAGGTATTCGGCGCGTTCGGGCACCTCGATCCCGGCCAGCTTCTCCACGGCCAGGGCGTAGGACCAGTTGTTGCTCATGGAGTTGAGATAGTCCAGCCGGTCGGTGAAGGGCATGTTCATCAGCCAGGTATTCCGCTCCCCAATCTTTTCATGATTGCGGTGCAGATAGCCCATGTCGGGTTCCAGGGCGGTGATGAGTTCGC
>CAXXOQ010000075.1:0-32218 GCA_963664185.2 Caldilineaceae bacterium
GCCCGGGGGCAGAACGCAGGTTGAGCCGGGCTATGGATACACGTACCCTGTCCCCGACAACGGGATCCCGATTCACAGGCACCAGGGCATCCGGGGCGGGTTCCAGCCACGGTTCATTGGACAAACCTTCCGCCACCATGCCCTGCACCTGTCCGTTCAGGGATGCCACTTGCCACCAGTACAAGTCCTCGCTCTGAAACGGACCGTCCAGCACCTCGACAAGCGTACCGAAGGACAGACGTTGCACTACAGGACTGTCAACCGATGCGGCTTCCCGCACATTGATGCCCGCAGGTGTGACGATACGGGCCCTTTCCCCTACCTCCAGGTCAACAGCAGAACGGGGAATCCGCTGCGCAATGTTATCGCTCAAGACCCCTCCCAGCCCCGGATTGCCTTCCTCCGCCAGCTGCAGGCTGGGGGTAGGGATCACAATCGGTGTGCTGGTGGGCAAGGGGACCGTCGGTGTGACATTCACCTCAGGCACGGCCGACTCGACGGGAAATCGGGTGGTGAAGGTGCCACAGGCAAGAGCCGGTACCAGCAGGCCTGCCAGCAACAATACCATCAGGCGCCAGGCCTGGGCCATTGGGGACGGGGATTTGCCGGGGATAGACATGAACCTGCAGGTAACACCAAGCGTCAGCCGGTAGCCGACACAGGCTTCAAAGGGCTATTGATTTTACCCAATTGAACTCTTGCAAGTCGCGGATGGCATTACATACATGGTCAGGCGGTGACTCATCCGTTCCTATCACCATGATCGCCTGCTGCCGGGGTGCACGTCGCCCGACATGCATGAAACTGATGTTGACATCCGCATCCCCGAGAATGGTGCCGACGCGCCCAATCATGCCCGGACGATCCATATGGGCCGTCAGCAACATATGGCCGTCAGCGACAAATTCGACCCACAAGTCGTTGATGGACACGATATTGGGCACCCCGTGCAATACAGCTCCGCGCACGGTCCAGCGCTGATCCCCGTGCGTCAGGCGCATGGTCAGCATGTTGTCGTAGCGGTGGGTATGCTGGATCTGTTTGCGTTCCATCAGATGCATGCCCCGCTGGCTGGCCAGCCGATCCGCATTCACGACATTCACGCGTTCTTCCAGAATGCCGGCCAGCAACCCCTGCAGTGCCCCCGCCCGGATATAGGCGAGATCGATCTGGGCAATGGGACCGTGCACCGTGAGTTCCACCCGGGTCGCCCCCGTGGATTCGACTTCCATCAGGAATCGCCCCATACGCGTGGCCAGATCGATATACGGCACCAGAAATTCCAGATCCCGTGGCGGCACAATCGGCGCGTTGACCGCATAGCGCGCCTGGCGCCCCTGCAGCACATCACAGATCTGGACGGCCACATCATGCGACACGCGATCCTGGGCCTCCACGGTGCTGGCCCCCAGATGGGGGGTCATGATGATAGCCGGATGCCGAAACAGGTCGCTGTGCGGAACCGGCGGCTCGCTTTCGAAAACGTCCAGGGCGGCCCCTGCCAGTTTGTCCGCAAAAATGGCCTCAACCAGGGCGGCTTCATCCACCAGACCGCCCCGCGCCACATTCAGGATACGGGCCGTCGGCTTGACCAGGGCCAACTGCTCACGCCCCAGCAAGTGATGATTGGCTTCGGTCAGGGGGTACATGAATGGAAATGAAATCCGACTCCCGCAACAGCGTCTCCAGGTCTACGAGTTTCACGTTGCGCTGGACCGCCATTTCCGGGGTGATGAAGGGGTCATAGGCCAGGATTTGCATACCCAGTTCCCGCAAGACATTCACCACTTCCGTGGCCACCCGGCCCAGACCTATCGTACCGAAAACCTTGTCCCGGACCTCGTTCCCAATCCAGCGGGAACGATTCCACTGCCCGGTCCGCATTTCCGCATCGGCCTGCGGGATGTTCCGGGTCAGGGCCATCAACATGGCTATCGTGTGCTCCGCGGCGGCCACCGAGTTGCCCGTAGGCGCATTGACCACCAGGACGCCGTGCTCGGTGGCCGCTTCCAAATCCACATTGTCCACGCCTGTCCCCGCACGCCCCACCACCTGCAGACGCTTGCCGGCTTCAATGACCTGGCGGGATACACGGGTCCGGCTGCGCACGATCAGGGCATCATAGTCCGGAATGCGTCGCCACAGTTCTTTCGCGCTGATCCCGGGGGATTCGTGCACCTGGATGTCTGCATCCGCCTGCAGGATTTCCAGACCCGCGGCCGACACCTTGTCGGCGACCAATACGTGAAACATGGACGCAGAATAACCTCCCCCGGTTACATGGTTTCCGGTGCGTGTACACCGATCAGGTCCAGCACACGGGCCAGTACGATACGCGCCGCCTCGCACAGGAGCAGACGCGCCTGGGAGAGCTGCTGCCGCTCCGGATCGGCGACGCGACAGTCACGGTAGAAGGCGTTGATGCTGGAGGCGATCCGGATCGCGTAGTAGGTCAGGTTGTGGGGCGAGCAGCGGTGCAGGGCCGTTTCGATTTCGCTGTCCAGGGCCAGGAGCGTCTTCATGAGTTCCAGTTCCGTCGCATGCCCCAGATGCGCCTGCATCAAGCTTTGGATCGCGGCCGCTTCCTGGGGAATCGGGATCCCCAAATCCCGCGCCCGCATCCGGATGGAACACAGCCTGGCGTGACTGTACTGCACAAAGTAGACGGGATTGTCCTGGTTCTGGGCCACCACCTGGGCCAAATCGAACTCAATCAGGCTTTCCGGCGCCCGGGTCAGCAGCATGAACCGTACGGCATCCTTGCCCACTTCGGCCACAACTTCCCGCAGGGTCAGGAATTGGCCGGCGCGTTTGCTCATGGTGATTTCCTGGCCATCCCGCACGAGTTTGACCAGGTCGTAGACCACGATCCGGAGCCGGTCCGGATCGTGGCCCAGGGCCGCTACCAGGGCCTTCATGCGCGGAATGTGCCCCTGATGATCTACCGACCACACATTGATGACCTGCGCGAATTTCCGGACTTCCAGCTTGTTGCGGTGATAGGCAACGTCCGCGGCAAAATAGGTGGGTTCCCCGGAACTGCGGACCAGCACCACATCCTGATCATTGCCCTCCAGGCGACTGGCTGCAAACCACAGGGCACCATCCCGCCGGCAGGTATATCCCAGCCGGGACAGGTGCCGGATTCCGGCTTCCACCGCGCCGCTGTCATGCAGGGTCTGTTCCCGGAACCATTCATCGAAGGTGATATCCAGCAGGGCAATTTCGTCGCGCACATCGTCCAGGACGATCGCGAGGGCCAGGGGCCTGATCGTCGCGAGGGCTTCTGCTCGGGACAGGGCCGCCAGATCCACATCCAGCCGGCTTTCCAGTATGCGGGCATAGGCTTGCATGTACGCCCCGGTATACCCTCCTTCCGGGAAAGGCATCGGGTGGCCCCGGAGCCGGTGGAAGGCCGTCCACAGACTCGCCACAAAGAGGTCAAACTGTGCCCCGGCATCATTGACGTAATACTCGCGCTGCACCTCAAAGCCGCTGGCTTCCAGGACACGGGCCAGGGCATCGCCCAGGACGGCGTTGCGCGCGCCCCCCAAAGTGCAGGGGACCGGTGGGATTGGCACTGACGAATTCCACCTGGAAGGAACGTTGCTGTCCCAGATCCAGTTGGCCTGTGGTTTCCGGCCGATAGACAATCCTGGCGCATTGCTCCCGGTACCAGGCGGGATCAATGTGCAGATTGATAAAGCCGGGACCCGCCACTTCGCAGGCAGCTACAGGACCTTCCTGGGGTATCAGCTGCATGATGGCGGTCGCGATGTCACGCGGATTGCACTTGCGCTCCTGGCTGCGCAGGTGGGCCGCCAGGACCAGGGCGACGTTGGTACTGAAGTCGCCATGTTCCGGCCGCTTGGGCTGTGACACGTCAAATGCGATGGGATCCGCCAGATTCCAGTCCTGCGCCGCATTCCCTGCCTCCAGCGCAGCCTGGACTTTCTGCCTGACGATGTCTCTCAACATGGGCACGGGGCAATCATCTCCTGGGTGACAGGCTGCAGGTCCCGCCAGTTGCTGCCGACTTCCACATCCACTTTCAGCGGAACCCGGAGTGGAAACGCGTCTTCCATGGTCCGTCGCGTCAGCTCGGCCACGACTGCTGTCTCCACCTCCGGCACCTCCAGCACCAGTTCGTCATGCACTTGCAGGATCATGGTGCTCTGCAGGGACTGTGCGGCCAGTTCGCGGGCCAGATTGATCATGGCCACCTTGATAATATCGGCCGCACCTCCCTGTATCGGGGCATTGATGGCGGCCCGTTCAATGGCGCTGCGTCTCTGCTTCGGCAACGACTGGCTCTGCAATTCCGGAAACATCCTCTTGCGCCCGGTCAGGGTCTCTACGTAACCTTGTGTGGAGGCCTGGGCCAGCGTATCCTGGATGTATTGTTCGACCTTGGGGTAGGTCATGAAATAGCGATCCAGGAATTCCTCGGCCTCCGTCCGGGTCATTTCTGTGCGGCTGCTCAGGCCAAAGGCACTGACCCCGTAAATGGTGGCGAAATTGATGGTCTTGGCCAGGCCGCGCTGTTCCCGGCTGACGCTGGTCAACGGCACTTCAAAGAGCTCCGCCGCCGTGATCGCGTGGATGTCATGATCGGCCTCAAAGGCCTGGATGAGGCGCGGGTCACAGGTGGTGTGCGCCAGGACGCGCAATTCGATCTGGTTGTAATCGGCCGCCAGCAGGATACAGCCTGGCGGCGCGATGAAGGCACCGCGCAACCGCCGCCCCTCCTCGGTCCGGATGGGAATGTTCTGCAGATTGGGATTGTTGCTGCTCATGCGGCCGGTAGCCGCACCGGCCTGATTGAAACTGGTATGGACACGGCCACTGTCCACCCGCATCTGCACCAGCAGATTGTCAACATAGGTACTTTGCAGCTTGTGCAATTGCCGATACTGCAGAATTGTCTGCAGGGCATCATTTTGCCGCTTGTCCAGGCCCTTGACCCGCAGGGCCAGATCTTCCAGCACGCCCGCCGCGGTACTGTAACCACCCGACTTGGTCCGTTTGAGGCCTGTGGTGGGCAGACGGAGGCCCTCCGCGCCGAACAGCGCCTGTCCCAGTTGCAGGGGACTGCGCAGGTTGAATTCCTGCCCTGCCAGCGCGTACATCCGCTGCGTCAATTGGGATAGCCGTGCCGTGAATTCCTGCTGCAGGGTGCGGAGGTAATCCCGGTCCAGCATCACCCCCCTGGTCTCGATATCCGCGAGCAATCGGATCAGGGGCTGTTCTATGTCCTCATACAGGGACCACAAGGCCTGTTGCTGCAGCATAGGGCGGAAGTGGGCGTACAAGGCCCATGTCTGGGCGGCATCATCGCTGGCATAGGGTGCTGCCTGTTCAATGGCCACTTCCCCCATCGTAATCTGCTTGCGTCCGGTGCCGATCAGGTCCTTGAGGGGCTGCATGGAACAGCCCAATTCCTGTAACGCCAGATCCTTGAGACCCAGGCCGCGACGGCCCGGATCCATGACCCAGGCCATGAGCAGGGAATCGTGCAGGGGTCCGGCAGGATCCAGCCCCAGCCGACGGGCAATCAGCAAATCAAACTTGGCGTTATGGGCGACCTTGATGCATGTTTCATCGGCAAAGAAGGGGATGAGGGCCCGCCGAATTGCGTCCCAGGACAGCTGTTCTCCCTGGCGATGCGCCACCGGCAGATAGGCCGCCTGGCCCTCGGCCCAACCCAGGGCCAGGCCTACGGCTTCCGTCGTGAGCGGATCGGTAGAATCCGTTTCAAAATCAAATGCCAGTACCTTGGCCGACGTAAGATGCTCTACCAGCTCCGCCAGCTGCGCCTGCGTCTGGATGCACCGGTAGCCGGATGTACGGCGCTCACGTTCCATCTCGATGGTTTCCGCACCATCCAGGAGCGGGGCAGCGAACAGATCGGTCTGCATGAACTGCGCATTGAACTGTTCCAGGATGGAGTTCAGATCCAGTTCCCTGAGCAGCCTGGTTACGGCGGGCCGATCCGGTTGATGGGGGCCGTGCGGTTTCCCAGTCGAATGGGATGTCCATGTCCTTGACGATCCGCACCAGCTTCAGGTTCACGGCCACCTGCTCCTGATGGGCCACAAGATTCGCGCGCAGCTTGGGTCTCTTGACCTCATCGATGCGGTCAAACATCTGCGCAATGGAGCCAAACTCCTGAAGCAGTTTGACTGCACTTTTTTCGCCCACGCCCGGAACGCCGGGGATATTGTCGGAATTGTCCCCCTGCAGGGCTTTCATCTCAATGAATTGCTCCGCCGCAACGCCAAAGCGCTCCTGCACGGCGGCGGCATCGTATTCCTGGTCGCCCCGCGGCGAGGTATACAGCACCCGAATGTGGCGGGTGGCCAGCTGAAACAGATCCCGATCTCCGGTCTTGACCAGGACATGCATGCCCTCGGCTTCGCCGCGCACCGCCAGGGTCCCGATCACATCGTCCGCCTCAAAACCATTCACGGTCAGATACGGAATGTGCATGGCATCCAGCACCTGCTGGATCCGCTCGATCTGCTGGTACAGTTCATCCGGCATGCGGGCGCGTGTAGCCTTGTAGGACGCAAACAGATCCTCGCGGAAGGTGCGGGCCGGATCAAAGGCCACAATCAGGTAATCGGGTTGCCGATCACGCAAAATCCGCAACAGCTGGCGCAGGAATCCGAAAATCGCGCCGGTCGGTTCCCCGGTGTTGCGCACCGAAAGGCCTGATCGATTCATGGCATAGAAAGCCCGATAGGCTTCCGAGTGCCCGTCAATCAGGACGCAGGTCTTCTTTGCCATGGGTGTCCTGCGCGGGGGCTTACGTCTTGACGACCAGATCGCCCTTGTCGATCAATGCCTTGATGGAGGGGGATGCGGTCACACTGCCCAAAGTGCGGAGAGTCCGGCCCGCGTCCAGCCGGCATCGTCCCGTGGGGAGTTCGAGGATGAAGTTCTGGTTGGACACGTTGGACAGCGTTACCACCTTGTCCTTGTTTTGCATCCAACTGAGATTGTCACGACGTTTTTGCATGGGTCCTTCCCATCTCTTGCTGTCAGGCACGCCCCGGATCGGGCTGCGACGCCTCACCCGAGCCTGGACGCAACCGCAAACCGGCCTTGTACCGTTCCCAGCGGGTCCAACAGGTGAGACAGCCAAACCCGCACAGGCCCAGCAGGGACACAGGCCATACACCACTGTTACCAGTATATACCGCACACGAAACGGCTACCAAACAGTACAATATCAGGAACATCTCCCCAGGGAACATACGATCTTCCAGCGGCCATGGGTCCTGTACATAGGCGGTCGCGCTCTGATCCGCCAGTTCGCCTTTCGGGGTGCGGGCAAAGGCGCTGGACTTGCCCTGCAACGCTTCCATCACGGCCCGGGAATTGCTGAAACACAGGCCAATCCCCAGCAGCAGCAGGGCGCCCAAGGTGGACAGGCGCATGCCCAGCCGTCCCCCGCGCGTATGCCAGTGGCCGTATCCGGCCATCCATACCGGTCCCAGCGCTGCCGGGGCCAGGGCCCACAGCCAGGGCGGGGGCAAGACCTGCATGAGCGCCAGGGGCAACGCCAGCAGAATCAGGCCCAGGAGACACACATGCATGAAATAGGCACTCAGATGATACAGGCCCTGCAGACGGACACCCCAGGCGAAAGGCCGTGCCTGCAGAATGGCCCCCAGCAACTTGCCCAGCACCTGGATGCTGCCCTTGGCCCACCGGAACTGCTGGGCCCGAAAGGCGGCGAACTGGACCGGCAGATCCGCGGGCACCGTTACGTGGTCCAGGTATAGTCCCCGCCAGCCCGCCAACTGGGCCCGGTAGCTGAGATCCAGATCCTCGCACAGCGAATCCCCTTTCCAGCCCCCGACCCGGGGATCTTCAATACAGGCCCGGCGCCAGATGCCGGCAGAACCGTTGAATCCAAACCACAGTTTCGCCCGACTGCGCGCCTGGGCTTCCACGGCAAAGTGGCCATTCACGGCCATGCTGATCGCCCGCGTCAGCCAGGACTGATCGGTATTGCGGCTGGTCCAGCGCGCCTGGACAAATCCCACGTCCTCCTGTTCTGGTGCCAGCAAG
This sequence comes from Caldilineaceae bacterium, assembly GCA_963664185.2. Lineage (GTDB taxonomy): Bacteria > Chloroflexota > Anaerolineae > Caldilineales > Caldilineaceae > Bin34. The sequence goes on from CAXXOQ010000075.1 coordinate 8,080, forward strand.
ACCGGCAACATACGCCGGAGAAAGTCGGGCGCCGGCTGGAAATCCGCATCAAAGAGAACCAGGAATTCCCCCGTCGCCCGGGCCAGGCCCTGTTGCAGCGCTCCAGCCTTGTACCCGAACCGTGTTGCCCGGGGGCAATAGTGCATACTGCAGCCTCTGTGTCGCCAGTAAGCGACACGGGCCTGGGCCAAATGGCGCGTGCGATCATCGGAGTCATCCAATACCTGGATTTCCAGCTTCTCCGCCGGATAGTCCAGCCGGGCGCAGGCATCAATTACCCGGTCCACAACATGGATTTCATTGTACAGTGGCAGCTGGACTGTGACCCGGGGCCACATGCCGGGTGACGGCCACGGGGCTCGCGGATGCCGGGCCCTGGCATTCCGGGACCACCAGGCCCGCAACACCATCCACAGGGAATTGAACCCGTAAACCGACAGACACAGACAGAAAAATGTCCAGAGTACAACCAACAGTCTGCCTGCCACCTCATGCACTTCAGGCGACTGCATTGCACCAGGAGCCCTGCCGCACGGGACATGGATGCCCGCTATCCTGCGCCGCCACGGCACCAAGGCCCAGATGGGGCCGCAGCGCAGGTCGGCAGCGGCTATTCCTCCCTTTCATCTTCCTTGTGCGCGGCAATGACCTTCGCGATCAGGTGCTGCGGGGACTTCCTCGTAATGCAGGAATTCAATTTCATAGGTGCCGCGGCCCTGTGTCATGGAGCGCAAATCGGTGCCGTAGCGCATGATTTCCGCGTAGGGCACTTCGGCATTGACGATGGAGCGATTGGCCATCTGATCCATACCCAGCACCCGTCCCCGGCGGTTGGTGAGATCGCCCATAATGTCGCCCATGTTGTCGTCGGGCACGGAAATGGACAACCTGTAGATGGGTTCCAGCAAGGTGGCGCCGGCTTCGGACGCGGCCATCTTGAACACTTCGCGCCCGGCAATCTGGAAGGCGATGTCCTTGGAATCGACAGGATGCTCCTTGCCATCAAACACCACCACTTTCAGATCCACCGCGGGAAATCCGGCTACCACGCCCTGCTCCATAACCTGCTTGACGCCCTTTTCAATGGAGGGCAGGAACACGCTGCTGATGGCACCGCCATATACTTCACTCTCGTACTCAAACCCCTGACCCCCGGGCCAACGGTTCCACACGCATATGGACTTCGGCAAACTGGCCGGCCCCGCCCGTCTGTTTCTTGTGGCGGTATTGGGCGGATCCGGTGCGGGTCACAGTTTCCATATAGGGAACCTTGGGTACGGTAGTCTCCACCTGCACCCCATACCGCGTGTCCAGGCGCTTGAGCGCCACATCTACCTGAATGTCCCCCACGCCCTGCAACAGGGTCTGCTTGGTTTCAGGCACACTGGCCACGGTCAAGGTCGGATCCTCTTCTGCGACCTGGCTGAGCGACTGTCCCAGTTTGGCACTGTCGGCTTTGGTCGCCGGCGAGACCGCCAGGCTGTACAGGGGCATGGGGTAATCGGGCGGTGCCAGCACAAGGCCACTTTCCGGATCGGAAACGGTATCCCCGGTAGTCACGTCCGCCCATTTGGAGAGGGCACCGATATCGCCGGCCCCTATTTCATGGGTCGTATCCAGCTGCTTGCCCAGGACAGTATGCAGATTGACCAGTTCTTCCACCGTGCCGTTGCGCGAGTCCCGGGCCTGCTCGCCCTTGACCAGGCTGCCCTGAAATACCCGCACGTAGTTTATGCGCCCCATGTAACGGTCAATGATGGTCTTGCAACTCAGGGCCGCCACCCCGCCACCCTCAGCCACCGCGGTGAGGGTTTCGCCATCCGGGTCCGCCAGGGCCGGGTCGGCCTGATCGGCGGCCGGCGTCATCCAGCACAGGGCATCCATCAAGGGCTTGATGCCAATATTGGCTTGCGCTGCCGTGAAGAACACGGGAATCACAGAACCTGCGGCCAGGCCCTGCGCCAGGCCCTGTTGCACCTCGGCCGTGCTCAGGTCCTCGTCCTCCAGGTATTTTTCCGTCAGGTCATCATCGGCTTCGGCCGCCGCCTCCACCAGGATCATGCGGTATTCCTCGACCAGATCCGCCAGGCCCTCGGGTATGTCTGTGGCCGTTTCCCCATCCCCCATCCAGGTCTGGAGATGGATCAGATCCACGATGCCCTGGAATTCCAGGGCCTGGCCCACCGGCAGTTGTACGGGTACCAGATTGCCACCAGGGCATGCCCCGGCGAGACTCTCAAGGGCCCGTTCCCAGTCTGCGTTTTCCCTGTCCATTTTGTTGATCACGATAGCACAGGGCCGTCCCTGATTCTGAATGCGCATCCAGGCCAGTTCTGTGCCCACCTCGGCTCCCGCCACGGCATCCACCAGGATGAGGGATGATTCCGTGACACTCACGCCACTGATGACCTCTCCCAGAAAACTGGGATCACCGGGTGTGTCGACCATATTGCACTTGACATTCTGGTGGACATACGGGGCGACGGCCAGACCCAGGGAAATCCCTCTGGCGTGCTCTTCATCATCCCAGTCACAGACCGCGGATCCATCTCCGGTATCGCCCATGCGGCTGATGGTGCCACTGTTGAACAGACATGCCTCCACCAGCGTGGTCTTGCCGGAACGGCTATGTCCCAGCAGTGAAATGTTGCGAATGTTGGAAGCGCTATATTCGGCCATTCATCCTCCCGAAAGCAACCTTGGGAAACTGCGTCCAAGCCACGTTGGCTCTCGCCCAGCGCAGGCAGGAAATCAGATTGGTAGATTCGGCAATTGTAGAATCGATTCAGGCTGTGGGCAATAATTGCCGTCCATCTGGGCAGGCAAGCTCCCGTCTTGCCTGCCTGCAGGAAACCGCCGCCGCCAGAGTTTCCTGTTTCAGGACTGGTACAGATCGCGCAGGATGATGAGTTTCTGGATCTGGGTTGTGCCTTCATAAATCTGGAAGATCTTGGCATCCCGCATCAGCTTCTCCACGGGATAGTCTTCGCTGTACCCGTTGCCCCCGAAGACCTGCACGGCTTCCGTGGCGTTGCTCATGGCCGCATCGCCCGCATAGGCCTTGCATATGGCGGCTTCCCGGGTGTTGGACCGGCCCTGATCCCTTTGCCAGGCAGCATGACGGGTCAGCCACCGGGCCGCTTCCACCTTGATGGCCATGTCGGACAGCAGGAAGCCCACGCCCTGGAAGCGGCTGATGGAATGGCCAAAGGCTTGCCGTTCACCGGCGTACTGCACCGCTTCTTCCAGCGCCCGCCGGGCCAGCCCCACGGCCTGGGCCGAAAGCGATGGGCGGCTGAAATCGAAGGTTTTCATGATAATCAGGAAGCCATCGCCGGGCTGGCCCAGCATGTGGGATGCCGGCACATCCACCTGCTCGAAGGTGAGAAGACAGGCCGGGGCCGCCTTCTGGCCCATTTTGGCCAGGGACGGACCCCGTGTGATGCCCGGATGATCCCCTGGCACCAGGAAACAGGAAATGCCCCTGTGCCCCTGGTCCGGTTCGGTCGCGGCAAACACGATGAAATAGTGGGCATAGGGACCAATCGTGATCCATTTCTTGTTCCCATGGATGACCCAGCGATCGCCTTGCCGACGCGCCCGGGTCTTCATGGCCGCCACATCCGAACCCGCATCCGGTTCGGTCACGCAGAAGGACACCAGCAACCGTTCCCCTGTGATCTGCGGCAGGTACCGGCTCTTCTGCTCTTCACTGCCGGCCAGGATCAAGGGCAACAGACCCAGATCATTGATGGTAATGGCGGTCGATATGCCGGTGCAGCCAAAGCCCAGTTCCTCGTTGGCTATGCATCCGTCCAGGAGGGAACTGCCCTGACCTCCATAGGCAACGGGCACGTATTTGTTGATTAGGCCGGCCTCATGGCCAGCATGATACACGTCCCAGGGAAAGGTAGCCTGCCGGTCCCAGTGGGACGCCTGGGGTATCACGCTGCCTTGCGCAAATTCCCGGCAACGGGACTGCAGTTCGAGCTGTAGGGGGGTCAGGTCCAGGTTCATGGGGAATCTGCCAATGGTAGGGAGGGTTCTTGCGTGCCCCAGGCACGGGGTAGTGCTAGACTCTGCCTGTATCCGAATGATAGCCCAAACTTCCCCTATCCCCGCAGAGCCTGCCGAACGTGACATGAACATCCTGCATCAGGAAATCCGTGAACAGCCCTCCTGCATCAAGCGTTGTCTCGCCGCCAATGCCTCCGCCCTGGCCCGGATCGCCGGACATTTCCGGGACAGGAAGATCCAGAGCCTGGCCCTGCTGGCGCGGGGCACCAGTCGCCACGCGGCCTTGTACGCCTACTATCTGTTTGGCTGGCAACACCAGATGCCGGTACAGCTGGTCCAGCCCAGCCTCACAACGTTTCTGGGCCAGACCCCGGTCTTGCCGCGTACGGCCATGGCGGCTGTGAGTCAATCGGGATCGAGTCCGGATTTGGGGCAGGTGTTGCGGAGGGCCCGGGCACAGGAGGCCTATACCCTGGCCATCACGAACACGCCCAACTCCCCTCTCACCCTGCATGCCGTGGACGTACTGGATATTGCCGCCGGGCCGGAACGGGCCGTAGCCGCCACCAAGACGTACATGAATCAGCTGGTGGCCCTGACCTTGCTCTGCCAGTCCCTGCCCTCCGACCCGTCCACCGGCATTGACCTGTCCGCGGTGCCGGCAGCGGTCCAGGCCATGCTTGACCTGGAACCCCTGATCCGGGAGGTGGCCCAGGATCTGCATTCATCTCCCGCCATGTTGATCATTGGACGCGGGTTCCATCACGCCACGGCCTGTGAAACCGCCCTGAAACTGCAGGAACTGACCTACATTCACGCCATGCCCTTTACCAGTGCCGACTTTATCCATGGTCCCATGGCCCTGCTGGACGACCAGGCGGTGGTGATCTGCCTGGATGCCAGTTTCCGGCCCAACCCGCATTTCCGGGATATTGAAACCCGTGCCGCACAGACCGGCTCCCGGCTGGTGGTGTTCACCCACCAGCCGGAACGCTGGCACCATGCGACACACATGATCCCCCTGCCGGCGGCGGCGCAGCTGGCAGACTGTCTGAGTCCCATGCCCACCATCGTGGCCAGTCAGCTGCTGGCCATGTACATAGGCCAGGCCAAAGGCCTGGATGTGGTCGCGCCCCGCTTCCTGCAAAAGGAAACCCTGACCGCCTGAACCTGCGGTGGGGGCACCACACCCCCGGCAGGCTATGCCGCATCCTGAATAAAGGTCGCCAGGTCCGCCTTGAACTGCTCCAGGGAAGGCCGGTGCACATACATCATGTGTCCTGCCGGATAACGCGTAATGTGCACGTTGTCCTGCAGTTCTGGCGGCAAACCCATATGGCGGAAGGTGTATTCGGTGGCGAAGTAGGGGGTCGCCATGTCGTAGAGCCCACAGGCTGCCAGTACCTTCAGATGCGGATTCTGCACCATGGCGGACCGCAACGTTTCGGCCACGTTCAGGTACCGATTGGCGTGGCGGGAGTAATCCCAGTTCTGGTACAGTTCGGCAATGATGGTATAGGGCCGATCCATATTGAAGTGGAGTTCATTGCGCACATAATCGTTGAACACACCGGTAAAGGCGCCATGCACGACCGCATGGCTGGGATCAATTTCGTAATGTTCCCCGGCGGCGTCCCGATCCTGTCCCGTGATGCGGCTGTCAAAGCGGCCGATGGTTTTCCTTTCCGTGCGGAGCAATTCCTTGGCAAACCGCATGATCTCGATGCGCAGGTTGCTGCGCTCCACATAGGCCTCGTCCAGCCCCGTCAGCGCCGCCAGGCGCTGGATGGTGGCGCGCTTCCGTTCTGCCGACAGGGCGGATCCCTGCAGCAAAGCCGTAGCATAGTCCCCCAGAGCAAACTCCTCGGCCTCTGTCAGCAAGGTCGGCAATGCGGTGGCAATGCGATCATGGTACCGGGCGGTGGCCGCAAAGGTGGGCACATACAGCAGAAACGGCAAATCATTGCCAATGTTGAATCGGATCGTGCTGAAGTCCAATACCACGGAAACGAGGGCGATGCCATTGAGATACATGCCCAGTTTCTCTTGCAGATGCCCGCCCAGCAGGGCAGCACGCGTTGTACCGTAACTTTCCCCTATGAGAAATTTGGGGGAGGCCCAACGCTTCTCGCGCGAGGTCCAGAGGCGAATAAAATCACCCACAGACTCCACGTCGGGTTCCACCCCGTGGAAGGTCCGGGCTTCCTTCTCCGGGGCCGGACGGCTGTAACCGGTGGATACCGGATCGATGAATACCAGGTCGGTGGCATCCAGAATGCTCCAGGCATTGTCCACCAGGCTGAAGGGCGGCCGGGGTGCCTCCAGGCCATCCTCCATATGGACCTTGCGCGGTCCCAGGCACCCCATGTGCAACCAGACGGAAGAGGAGCCGGGCCCCCCGTTGAAGCAAAACGCCACGGGCCGGGAGGCGGCCTGGTCGGTATCCAGGCGCGTATAGGCCACATAGAAAATCTGGGCGCGGGGCTGTCCGTCATCCTCGGTCAGCACATAGGTGCCGGCCGAGGCACGATACCGGATCGTCTCGCCGCCAATCCGGATCTTGGCATGGGTATGGGATACCGATTCTTCCGGGGCGGGTTCTTGCCACCGGCCTTCCTCGGGAGGTGAAGCAGTGTTCATGGGTGCGGGTCAGGTTTGCCAGGGGAGAAACAGAAGGGGCGGCAGATACCGGGGCATGGCGGCCAGATGGACAACAGGGCGGATCAGGACAAAGGAATCAAGGCGGGGTCAAGCAACTGCACGACATCCTCCACACCGATTTGCAATTGGCATCCGCGCTGGCCGGCACTGAGAAAAATTTCGTCCCAGCAATAGGCTTCTTCGTCCAGCAGCATCGGACACTCCTGTCCGGCCAGCGCCAGGGGACTGATGCCCCCGGGTTTCATGCCGGTCCAGGCCTCTGCCTGTTTGCGCGTAGCCATCACCATTTTCTTGACCTTCAGGTGCCGGGCCACGGTCTTCAGGTTGAGCTGGCGGGGTCCGGGCAGGATGCAGAGGGCAAAGGCGTTGCGGGTAGCAGGATGCCAGGCCACAAGGGTCTTGTAGACCTGCTCCCGGGGCACTTGCAGGGCATCCGCCACGGCTTCCGCAGAGTGCACACTCTCATGGTAGCTATAGGGGAAACAGGTATAGGCAATGTGCAGGCGGTCGAGCTGCCGGGTTACATTGTTGACGAAAGTCATCGCAACAAGCCATGGGCGCATGTCGGCCTATACCCCAACACGGAACCTGACCGGCCACCTGGCGGACCCTGCCAGCAAGGCGAGCTCAGGTCATCACTCCGCCCTGCCAGGCCGGGCCACCAGGGAGCCCTGCCACCGCATCATCCGGCGGCAGCCGCCTCCATGTCAGGAAACTGCAGCGAGATATCCAGGTCCGTGGCCTGCAACAGGGGCAGGAGCACATGCACCAGTTCCAGCATATCGGACATCCCGTCCATGCCGGCGGCCGAGGCCAGGGACAACATGCTTTGAAACTCGCCCTGATCCCAGGTCAGGAGCGGCAGGGCATAACCGTTGACCGCAAGGGAAAGCCCTGCGGCCATCGTGCGGATTTCCAGGCTGGCGATGCCAGCGGAAGCCAACATGGAGACCGTGTCCTCCGGAAGGCTCAGATCGGAGTCTCCGCCCATCATGGCCAGCAAGGCGGCGGGCTCAAGTTCGCTCGTACCCCAGCTGCCATCCGGCTCAATCACGATGGGAATGCTGATGCGCGGTTTCTGGTTGACGCCCGCGAGGAAATCAGTCCCGTCGTCCATACCGGAAGCGCTGTCCATAGGCATTTCCAGAGGTATGGCCTCCATGCCCTCAGGCACCGGGAAATGGGCAATGACACCCACGCCCACATTGTCCAGCATGGGTACCAAAGCGGAAAGGACCGGAATCAGATCATCCAGCATGGCCAGCATGGGACTTCCGGACAATTCATTCAGCATGGCCATCAGGTTTTCCAGACGCTCGGGGTCATAGGCGATCGAGCCCAGCATGGGCAGCCCGTTTACCCGCAGGGAAATGCCGGCCGGATGTGTGTCCAGCTGCACATGCTGAATGTTGGCGTCTGCCAGATCCGCCAGGGTATCTGCAGGCAAGCTCACCCCCTCACCGCCCATCAAGTCACCGAGGGCCACACCACCGACTTTGGCGGTACCATCACTGCCGAAGTCCAGAACCAGAGCAGGCAAGTCCACCACGATATCACCGGGAGAAGCCTGGGCAGCCGTTTGGCCTCCGGTAGGACGAGGTGCACATCCAGCCAAGAGCAGGGACAGGACCAGCAATGCCACCAGTCCCAAAGCCAACTTTCTCATAACCATTCTCCTGAGCGCCTTTCCCGCAATTCCATGGATCCAGTTGCCTGTACCTCTGCATGACATTTCCGTCCTGCATGTTGCCAGACCGCATAATTTTATCTGTCTGGTCCCCATACCGCAATTTGCCAGGCAGGTGTGGCAGGCGGCATGGCCGCGGGATTCGCCTTGGGACTGCCGACTCCCCATCCCGCCCAAGTCACATCTGTGACACCGCTTGCCGGGAGAATTGCCGGTGGCCCGGGACATTGTCGAGTACAGTATGGGGCAATCAGGATTGTCCTGTACCCCACAGCAGGAATCGTTATGCCTACCGAGCCCCATCTTGCGACCGAAGGATCCCTGGTCCTGGTCATTACCCGGAACGAAAAGAAATTTCTGCTGAAACTGCAGTCCGGCCACCGCTTTCACAGCCATATTGGCATCATTGAGCATGACGTACTGATCGGACAGCCCTATGGCACAACCTGCCTGGCCCGGACCGGACAGCCGATTCTGTTGTTGCAGCCCACCCTGAGCGATCTGATGATGCGACTCAAACGGGGCACCCAGATCATATACCCCAAGGATGCCGCGCTGATTGTGCAGCGGCTGGCCCTGCGGTCCGGGAGCGTGGTGCTGGAGTCAGGTACCGGCAGCGGGGCTTTGACCACAGCCCTGGCGTGGACCGTGGCTCCGGAAGGCAAGGTGATCACGGTCGAAGGCAATGCGGAAATGCACGAGATCGCCCGGCAGAATCTGCTGCGTAGCGGAATGCATGAATACGTGGAGATGCATCAGGGTTACCTGGAGCACTGGAATTACCCGCATCAGGTCGATGCCGTGGTACTGGACATGCGCGAGCCCTGGCGCACCATGGACAAGGTGGTTTCCCTGCTCAAGCGCGGCGGGACCTTCGTCAGTTTTTTGCCTACCACCAACCAGGTCAGCACGCAACTGGAGACTCTGGAACAGACAGGATTTACGAATCTGCAGGTGGAGGAAGTCTGGATACGCCGGTTCAAGCCCATTCCAGACCGGTTGCGCCCCGAAGATCAGATGACCGCTCACACCGGATTTGTGGTATCGGCACGCCTGATTCATGATCCTGAGAATCCCCAACGCTGGCTGTCCCGGGACCGGTTGCGGTATCAGGCGCGCCAGGAGGCAACCAAACGCTATATGGCCAGAAAGGCCAGACAGGAAGAGCAGATGTCCGGGCCCGGCCGCCCCTCCCTGCCGCCCTGATGGCCCCGGCCTCTAATACTACAGTTGTAATTGCCTGCCGATTGCTTGGCAGGGGGTATGCTTGGCAGGGTAAAATCAGGAGGATTTGCGGCATCCAGACCCAATTCCGAGCTTCAGGTTCTCCGCCGATCAGCATCAATGCAAGGGGATTGACGAACTACAACTGTAGCATCAATCCGAACACCAAGGCTGCGGCGAACCCGGGCCCGCAGTACTCGCCGGTTCAGGGCTGTGCCTGCCGGTACAGGGTGCGATAGAAATTGTCCAGATGCAACGCCAGATCGGACCAGGTGGGAATGGAGGTTCCCAGAGTATCCTGGCGGGGAACCGGCTGCCGCAGCTTGTCAGCCACGGCGGCAGCGAACTTCTGGCTGGAAGCTGTGGCCTCCAGCAGCGTCACCAGGGGGGAATCGGCAAACCGGGTCTGCTCTCCTACCTGGCTCGCTACACAGGGCAGACCGTTCGCGATCAATCCCAGCATGCGTACGCTGCACTTGGCCAGATTGGCCGCACTCTCCCGGGCCGGGACGATGGCACAGTGGGAGTGGGCATAGAGGTCCGGCAATGTCTCCGGTTCCACGTAACCGAGCCACTCGATGCCATTCAGGTCCTGGGACTGCACTGCCAGAGCCTGCCGGAACGCCTTGTCCAGACCGGGTTCCACCGGTGTTCCGGCCACCAGCAGGCGGCAGTCAGGGACCTGGACCCGCATTTCGGACCAGAAGGCCGCCATCCAGGCGGGATCCACTTCCACAAACCGGGTAAACCACAGCACCGTGGGTACATCCCCCCTGGGCCTGCGGCGTGGCGTCGCCCCCGCCAGCGTGCCATTGGGCAGATAGAGGCGGGGCAAGGCCGGGGCGTAGATGCCCGCGCGGCGCCACAACCATTGACTGGCGGCCGTTACACCGTCACAGTGGCGCAGTCCCCATTCCTCCTGCCAGGCCAGAAACCAGGCGATCCAGGGCCAGGTCTTCAGTTGCGGCGTCCAGGCCTGTTCCCAATCGTCGGTATCCAGCAGGATCAGGGCCGGTCGCCGCAGCGCCCACATCCGGGACTGGAAGGCCAGCCACTGGCAGATGCCGCTGAAGGCTCGGGGTTTTACAAAATGCAGGATGTCGGGCCTGAATTTCCGGATCTCCCACAGCATGCGGGCCACAATGGGCATCAACCCGCCCTGGATGTCCACGCGGTGGATTGCCACCTGTCGATCATGCAGAATGGTGCCCGACTCCTCGGGCGAGTCCCAGGGCGGAACCAGAATTCTGACCTCATGGGACAGATCGGCCAGGGCCGTCGCCAGGGGCAACGTACGAGCCCAGACCGTGGTCTTGCGTCCCATGCCAAACGGGGCCACAAACATTATCCGCAAGGCAGGATCCTCCCTGTGGGAAAGGCCATCCGGTTCGGCTGCCGCACAGGTTGTGGCAGGGGAAAACGGTGCAATCTGTACCTGCAATCCGCCAACAGGATATTGCATTCGTTATAGAATGGACTGTGACACATGCCTCTTCAGGAACAAGTGAACATGTCGAATTCGCAAAATGGCCGGGATCCCTTCCGCGATTTGCTGGAACAATTGCAGAATGAGCGGGGTGACTTGGCGGCTACCCCTAGCTCCGATGATGGCGAGGGCAACGACACGGTGCTGGAGGAAGAAGTGCCCACAGGCAGTCGGCGGGGCATGCTATGGTTTCTGTTTGTGATGCTGATCCTGTTCCTGAGTACACGCGTGCTGGGGTACATTACCGATTGGCTCTGGTTCGAGAGCATTGATCTGACCTCGGTCTACGTCACCCGCATTGTAGCCTCCAGTGCCACGTTTCTGGTAAGTGCCGGCATCTTCTGGCTCTTGCTGGCGGGCAACATTGCCCTGGCCGCCCGCCTCAACTCCCGGGATGGGGCTTCCCCACTCGACAGCATGTCCCAGTCCATGCTGGGACTCAGGGTAACGCCTCTGCTGTATGTGGGCGCCACCGTGCTGGCGGTAATGTCGGGCCTGGCGATGATGTCCCAGTGGGAAGAGATTCTGCTGTTCCTGAATCAGACCGACTTCCGGATTCAGGATCCTATTTTCAATCTTGACGTCAGCTTCTTCGTCTTTTCCCTGCCTATCTGGCAGGCCTTGCGCAGCTTTCTTCTGACCGCTCTGGTGTTCTCCCTGATCGGTACCATGCTGATCAGTGGCTTCGAGTGGCGCAAGTGGTTTGAAACGCGCCGCATCAAGGTGCACCTGAGTCTGCTGGTCATGGGCATTCTGCTGCTGATCTCCTGGCAGTACCGACTGCAGAGTTTCGATCTGGTTTACAGCACCCGCGGTTCCGTGTTTGGTGCCGGCTTCACGGACGTGAACGCGCAACTGCCCATCTTTACCGTCCTGGCCGTCGTTACCCTGGTCATTGCCCTGCTGGTGTTCATCAACATCTTTGTCCGCTTTGCCTGGCGCGTGATCGTCTATGCCCTGGGCGTGTGGCTCGCCGTCGCCATTGTGGCCGGCAACTTTCTGCCCACCCTGTTTCAGCGTTTTGTGGTGGCCCCGAACGAGTATTCGCGCGAAGCGCCCTACATCGAGCACAACATTGACTTCACGCGCCAGGCCTACGATCTGGAGGATCTGGATTCCGTCGCCTACAACGCCCGGGAAAATCTGAGCACCGATGTGATTACCTCCCAGGCCGACACGATCACCAACATCCGCCTCTGGGACTACCGGCCCATGCGCACCACCTACAACCAGATCCAGGCCCTGCGCCAATACTATGAGTTCCGGGACATCGACATTGATCGCTATGTGGTGGACGGCAACCTGAAACAGGTCATGCTGTCCGCCCGGGAACTGGTGCCGGAGCAACTGAGCGAAGCCGCCAAGACGTGGGTCAACCAGCGCCTGGTATACACGCATGGCTATGGCGTCGCGGTGTCGCCCGTATCCGAGATCACCTTTGACGGACTGCCGACTTTCATCCTGCAGGACCTGCCGCCCAAGGGCTCCATCCCCATTGAGCAGCCACAGCTGTATTTCAGCGAAGCCAGTTACGGCTATGTCGTGGGCAACACCCGGACGGCGGAATTCGACTATGGCACGGATGACGGCAACGTCACGACCCAGTTCCAGGGCGACACCGGCATTCGGATCGGCAATCTCCTGACCCGTCTGGCCTTCACCATCCGGTTTGCGGACATCAACCTGCTGCTCACCGGCGATATCACGCCCGACAGCCAGCTCCTCTGGCGGCGCAACATTCACGAACGCCTGAATGAAGTGGCCCCCTTCCTCATGTACGACGAGGATCCCTATATCGTGATTGGCGAGGACGGACGCCTGTACTGGTTCCTGGATGCCTACACGATAAGTCGCCGCTTTCCCTACAGCCAGCCCCTGTCGTTCAATCGCTCCCTGAACTACATCCGGAATTCGGTGAAGGTCATCATCAATGCCTATGACGGCACGCTGTCCTTCTACCTCGTGGACCAGGACGATCCCATTGCCCATGCCTATTCCCGCATCTTCCCGCAGCTGTTTACCGACTTCGCAGCCATGCCGGCCGATTTGCGCCAGCACATTCGCTATCCCCAGGATCTCTTTACCGCCCAGGCCCGTATCCTGACGGTGTATCACATGACGGATACCAACGAGTTCTACAACCGCGAGGACGTATGGCAATGGCCCGAGGAATTCTTCGATGACCAGGCCCGGGAAATGGAACCCTACTATGTGCTGATGCAGTTGCCGGGCAGTGACAAGCTGGATTTCATCCAGATTTTGCCCTTCACCCCCGCCACCCGCGAGAACATGATTGCCTGGCTGGCGGCCAAGAGCGATCCGGATGCGTACGGGGAAAAACTGCTCTTCACCTTTGGCAAGGACTCCCTGATTTACGGTCCCAAGCAGATTGAGGCCCGCATTGATCAGGATCCCGAGATCAGTGCCCAGCTCAGCCTCTGGAGCCAGCAGGGCAGCCAGGTCATTCGGGGCAATCTGCTGGTGATTCCCCTGGGCAACAGTCTCCTGTATGTCGAGCCGCTCTATCTCCAGGCCACGACAGGCCGCATTCCCGAGCTGAAGCGGGTCATCATCGCGGCCAACGACCGCGTGGTCATGGCCCCCAATCTGGGGCTGGCCCTGGTGGAGGTCTTTGGCAGAGACCTGCTGGAGGACGAAGCCATCGCTTCCCTTATGGGGGATCCCCGCACGGTGGCGGGAAGCATCAGTACAGTGGTACCGGACACCCCGGCGGCCGCAACAGCCCCGGCCACGCAGCCAGTCCCGGCCGGAGTGGAAGGCGCAAGCGTAAATGAACTGATCCTGGACGCCAACACCACCTACCAGTCGGCACTGGAAGCCCAGAAGGCCGGCAACTGGGCGGCATACGGACAACATGTGGCCCGGCTGGAAGCCATTCTGGCCGAGCTGATGCGTCTGGTCGGGGAACCCACGGGCTAGCCGAACGGTTTCCGGCAAGACCGCCTGCGGTGGAGCCCAAAAGGAAGGACAGACCAATGGTCTGTCCTTCTTTGTCTGGCGACCCCGAAAGGATTCGAACCTTTGACCTTCTAGACCGCAACCAGATGCTCTAATCCACTGAGCTACGGGGCCTCAATCGGCGGCAAGGCCTTGCCGCAGGCATATGCTGGCGGGGAGGGAGGGATTTGAACCCTCGAGGGACTTGACATCCCTACCCACTTAGCAGGCGGGCGCACTAAACCAGGCTATGCGACCTCCCCCTGTTATCTGCACGGCACTGGCGGGAGGAGAGGGATTCGAACCCCCGGTGGATATTTCACCACAGTTGTTTTCAAGACAACCGCCTTCGTCCGCTCGGCCATCCTCCCCGGGCTGCGGAGATCCGGTCCGTCAGCGGCATCCCCCATGCCATGGATACAGAAGTATATCGATTGTGCGTCCAGGATACAAGATCTGGTCCTGCCAGCCACACCCAAGTCAGGCCGGACCGGAGAGCATGATGACCTCCCTGCCGCCCATGTAGGGCCGAATGCAGTCCGGCACGCGCACCGATCCATCGGCCTGCTGGAAGTTCTCCAGGATGCCGATGATGATACGGGGCAAGGCCAGCCCCGAGCCATTCAGGGTATGGACGAATTGGGGCCTGGCATCCCGATCGGGGCGGTAGCGGATGTTGGCGCGCCGGGCCTGAAAATCCCGGAACCAGGAACAGGAACTGACCTCCAGCCACTCCTGGCAGCCCGGCGCCCAGACTTCCAGATCGATCTTCTTGGCGGCCACAAAGGAAAGATCCCCGGTGGGGATCAGGATCCGGCGGTAGGGCAGGCCCAGACGCTCCAGCATGGTTTCCGCCGTCCGGGTCAGCATTTCCAGAGCCGCCGGACCCTGTGCCGGCTCCACAAACTTGACCATTTCCACTTTCTGGAACTGGTGTACCCGCTGTATGCCCCGGGCATGCTTGCCGGCGTGCACCTTTTCCCGCCGAAAGCAGGGGGTATGCGCGGCATGGGAGATGGGCAGGGTGCCGGGAGGCAGGATCTCGTCCCGATACATGTTGGTCACAGGTACTTCCGCCGTCGGGATGAACCAGTAATCCTCTTCCCGATCCTGATACAGATCCTCTCCAAACTTGGGCAAATTGCCGGTGCCGACCATGCAGCTTTCCCGCACCATGAAGGGAGGATACACTTCCTCGAAGCCGAATTCCTCGATCAGGGCATCCAGACACCAGGTACTCAGCGCCCGTTGCAGCCGGGCACCATCCCCTTTCAGAATGTACTGGCGGCTGCCGGCGATTTTCACACCCCGTTCGAAATCCATGATGTCCAGGGCAGTGCCCAGATCCCAGTGGGGCTTGGCCTCAAAGGGGAAGTGTGGAATGTCTCCATGGGATCTGACGACTTCGAAATCGTCTTCGTCTTCGGACACCGGGACATCCGGTTCCGGAATGTTGGGAATTTGCAGCATCGCGGCGTAGAGTTCCGCTTCCACAGCATGCAGATCGGCTTCCTGTTGGGAAATCTGCTGATTGACCTCCGTCATGCGGGCGCGCATGGCATTCCCTTCGGCTTGCTTCCCCTGCTTGAACAGGCTGCCTATTTCCCGGGAACCTGCATTGCGCTCGCGCCGCAAGTCCTCCACCTGAGACAGGATACGCCTTCTTTGGGAATCCAGTTCCAGCGCTTCCCGCCACGGCACATCCTGGGCTCCCAACAGGGCCAGTCCATGCGCCAGCGCATCCCTGTTTTCGCGCATCCAAACTATGTCCAACACGATTTCATCTCCCAGGCATGCGTTCCTGCGGTGATCCTTAGCAATGGCAGATTATAGCCGCAGGCACCACATTTCGTGGATTCAAGCCACAGAATTTGCCATCCACGGACAACCGGCAGGCGAGGGAGCATGCGCTGCAGGACATGGGTGCTTCCCCTTCGGCCATTCCCCTCCCAATCCCCAGGCCGATCGGTGATTGCCCTTACGCGAGGGCATTGGCCCAAGGCGCAGCTCGGAGGATCAGATGCAGAAACAACCGGGGGGCAGGCAACACAACATCCGGGACTCCACCCCATGGTCCCTGGCTGTCTGACCGAACTCCCATTGCGAAAACCCTATCCGCCTGTGATAGATTCAGGCATTCGAATTCTCGGATTGAGGAGCAGGATCATGTCAAAGGAATCGTACAAGGCATTTAGCCGGCGCCGCTTTTTGCAGTTGACCGCTTTGGGCACAGGTGCTGCCTTGCTGGTGGCCTGTGAAATGCCCGCCACGGCACCGGCCGCTTCAGGCGAGATGCCCGCAGAGGAGGATCTGCCCATCATTTATTGGTCCATGTTTGGACTGGAAGAGGGAGCGCAAGCCAACAATCAGGTCGAGCGCTTCAATGAAAAATCGGGCGAAAACGCCATTTTCATGTCCATTGGCTGGGGCAACGTAGCCCAGAAGGTGCAGGTCGCCATTGAAGGGGGCAACCCGCCGGATCTGGTTTCCCTGTGGTCCCAAGCCTACAGCTGGGGCCCCCGAGGGCTGTTGCAACCGCTGGAGGACTATGCGGCCGCCGACGGATTCGATGGTACGGGCTGGTCACCTCCCGCCTGGGAAGCCCTGTGGTCTGAGGGCCATCTCTGGGGCACAGGCCATACCCTGAATGTTTGGGCCTTGCATCTCAACCGGGAACAGCTGGAAGCCGAGGGCCATGACGCCGACAACATCCCCACGGACATAGTGGGGCTGGATGCCTTGGGCGAAAGCATGACCACCTGGGACGATGACGGGAATCTGACACGTCTGGGTTTCCTGCCCTGGCAAAGCAGCAACCTGTGGCACTGGGGCTGGGCCCATGGTGCTACGTTTTACGACGAAGACACGGATACGATCACGGCGGACCAGGATGAAGGGCTGTTGCGCGCCCTGGAATGGTTCAAGAGCTATGCGGACAAGTACGACATCGAAAAGATCGACCGCTTCCGCTCCGGTTTCGGGCGCTCCACCATGTCCAGTGATGACCCCTGGTATGTGGGCAAGGTTACGATGCAGATCGATGGCGCCTGGAAACGCAGCTGGATTCCCCGCTACGCTCCGGATTTGCAGTACGCCGTGGCCAAGTCTCCCGCCTTGCCGGAGGTGGGACACACCAGCCTGGTCGAGATCGGCGCCATGTTCAATGTACCCACAGGGGCCAAGAACCCCGAGGGCGGATGGAAGCTGGCGCTGGAAATGGCCTCCGCACAGAACCAGATCGAGTTCGGCAAGCTTGTCGGCGATATTCCGCCGTTGCATTCTGCCGCCCGGGACCCGGAATTCCTTGACGCGTATCCCTACAACGAACTGTTCGTTGAACTGACCGAAACCAGCGGTCGTGCCTGGCCGCGGATTCCCGTCCTGTCCATCTATCAGCAGGAAATGAACCGGGTCGTAGATCAGGTCGTGCATGACAAGATCGATCCGGAGCAGGCCCTGGTGGAAATGACGGCCAAGGTCCAGGACGAACTGAACGACTTCCGCCAACAGACATCCTAGGGGGTATTCGCCAGGTATTTCGGGCCTGGGTGAATGGATCCCGGATTCAAACAACCCCGCCGGCCGGCAGCAAACTGCCCGCCGGCCGGCGGGCTTCAGTGGCAAAAAGCCTGCATGGCTCTGCCTCCCAACGGCGTGGCGGGCTGGTGAACAGCCGGTCCTGCGCCCAACCTCCAACTGCTGCGGTGCCATTTCATGTCATTGACCATGTCGCGCCAGGAAAGGCGCCAGCTCCGGATCGGGCTCACCTATGCCCTGCCGTGGATTGTGGGCTTCTGCGGGTTTACGGTCTTTCCGGTGGTGATGTCGTTCTATTACAGTCTTCATGTCTATACCACCCTGAATCAGCCCATGATTTGGGTCGGACTGGAAAACTTCAAGGAACTTCTGTTTGAGGACGAGCTCTTCTGGAAATCGCTGTACAACACCGTCTTCATGGTGTTGTTCGGTGTGCCCTTCCATATTGCGCTGGCGGTCGTGATGGCCCTGGTATTGAACCTCAACCTCAAGGGCGTTTCTGTGTACCGCACGGTCTATTATTTGCCCACTATTGTGCCCGTGGTCGCCACATCCGTGTTGTGGCTGTGGGTCCTCAACCCGGAATATGGCCTGATCAATTCCATTCTCGACTTGCTGGGCATACATGGGCCCGGCTGGCTGGCCATTCCCGAATTGGCCAAACCGGCCCTCATCATTATGGGCATCTGGACCATAGGGGGCACCATTGTGATTTTTCTGGCCGGTTTGCAGGACATTCCGGCCCAGCTGTATGAAGCCGCCATGATCGACGGCGCAGGGCCCCTGTCCCGCGTACGGCATGTGACGCTGCCGATGCTCTCACCCGTCATTTTCTTCAACGTGATCATGGGACTGATAGGCGGTTTTCAGATATTCACACAGGCCTTCATCATGACCCGGGGAGGCCCACTGGATGCCACCCGCTTCTATGCCCTTTACCTGTATGAGAACGCGTTCGAGCATTTCAAGATGCCCTATGCCTCCGCCATGGCCTGGATCCTGTTTCTCATCGTAATGGCAGCGACGCTGGCTGTGTTCAAGAGTTCTGCCCGCTTTGTCTATTATGAGGGCGAAGAAGCCCGATAGGACCCAGCGTTATCTTTCGCGGGTTTTGCCATGACTCTGTCCACCCAACCGCGTTTTCGCCCTTTCCAGCAAACTTCCAAGTCTTCGCAACAGTTGCTGGGCTCCATTCTGGGCCATGGATCGCTCATTCTGTTCGGGTTGGCTTTCTTCCTGCCCTTCTTCTGGCTCGTCTCCACGTCCTTCAAGGAACTGGACCAGATTTTCAAGCTGCCGCCCGTGTGGATCCCCGACCCCATACGCTGGCAAAACTACCCCGAAGCGCTGGGCTACTTTCCCTTTCTCAAGCAACTGCAAAACACCCTGATCATCGCCATATCGGCGGTGAGTCTCACCCTGATTTCCAGTACCCTGGTGGCATACAGCTTTTCGCGGCTGCAATGGCCCGGGCGCAATATGCTTTTCTTCCTGATGCTGTCCACCATGATGTTGCCGTATCAGGTCACGATGGTGCCCCTGTTCATCATTTTCCGCAAGCTGCAACTGGTGAATACCTTCATGCCGCTCATTATCCTGCATGCATTCGGGGTGCCTTTCTTTATATTCCTGCTCCGCCAGTTTTTCCTGGGCTTGCCACGGGAGCTGGACGATGCCGCCACGATCGACGGGTGTTCGGCGGCCGCCATTCTGTGGCGGATCATTCTGCCACTTTCCAAACCTGCCTTGGCGACGGTGGCCCTCTTCCAGTTTCTCAACAACTGGAATGACTTTCTGGGACCGTTGATCTACCTCAACGATCCGGACAAGTACACCCTCTCCCTGGGAATCCAGGTCTTTGCCAGCACCTCCGGTGTACACTGGGGCTGGATGATGGCCGTTACCACGGTCCTGACGATACCGGTGATCACCCTGTTCTTCTTCACCCAGAGAACCTTCATCCAGGGCATTGCCCTTACCGGCATCAAGGGCTGAAGCGCCTCTGGGCATTGCCTCCCCCAGCGAAAGGTCACAGGTGGCTTCCACACCCTGGATTATGCAAAACCAGATCGGTTCGTTTGCCTGCAGTTTCCCCGCCCGGACAGGTCCAGACCAGGGTTGACGTCAAGTCAGACTGAACTGCACCTGCCAGAATTCATGTGTTGAGAGGAGATTCACCATGTCCGAACGTCGCACCCTGTCAATTGGCATCCATTACGAATATCCCTTCGGAGGGATGGCGAAGCGTCCTGAGTGGCTGCCCGCCGGTCCTGCGGATTACCGGCGCGACCTGGCCATGATCAAGGACACGGGCTTCGATTCCATTCGCATTCGCATAGGCCTGGACAGCGATCTGGATGATGTGGGCGATCTCCTGGACATTTGCCATGAGCTGGATATCCAGGTGCTCTATGGTTTCGCCACGTTTTACGTCCACAACGATTTCATCGAGGAGTTTCCGGACTGCAAGTCCCTGGACCGGCACGGCGTCGCCTACCCGTTGCATCCCCACGATTACCGGTGGCAACGGTGCTGTCTCAATCATCCCGCATACCGCCAGCGGCGCAATCAGCTGCTGACCGACAGTGTGATCCGCTTTCGGGAGCATCCTGCGGTCGGTGACTGGGATGTGCACAACGAGCCGCACCTGGGGCCGGGGGAATACCCTTGTTACAATCCGCATACCCTGGCGGTCTATCGATCCTATTGCGCGGACCGCTTTGCCTCCGTGCAGGACATGAACGAGCGCTTTGGACTTGCCCACAGCGAGTTCTCCGCGATTGAACCGCCCAGGGAACCCGACGATTCGCCATCCAGCTACTGGCGTTTCTGGCGGGAATTCATGTCCTGGGTTCTGAGCGATTTCCTGCTGGAAGGCGTTCGGATCATCAATGAACATGCCCCACAGGTCCGGGCCAGTTTCAACTTTACCTATCCGTGGACCCCCAATCGTACAGGCCAGGACTGGTGGGTCACTTCCCGCCTGGGTTACGCCTCGACCAGCCTGTACCGGGGTTCGGACGAACGTACGGCCTCGTCGGCAGGAGCCAGTCTCGCGTTGCTGAAAGCCCTGGCCGGTGACATGGAGACATGGGTTACCGAATTCCAGGGAGGCCCCTTTCGGCAAGACTATCTGTGGCGCGGGTACCAGCTGGAGGCAGAGATCAACCAGGTGTTCAGTCACGCCATCCGCGCCCTGTATATCTACCGCTGGGATCCGTTGATGGCAGGTGCCGAACCCTGGATCAACGGCATGATCGATGTGGGCAACTACGACACCGAAAAGCGGCTGCGCACCCGGGACGTCATTGCAGGGCTGCGCCCCGATCAGCAAATCGTGGCCACAGGCCACAACGTCAGAGCCCGCATAGGCATCCATCTGACACGGGAAAGTCTATGGAAAGCGTCCCTGGCGAATATCCCGCTCAATGAACTCACCACAGGGCTCTACGCCCTGTTTCTGGATCTGGGGTTTGAAGTCACATTCCTGACGGAACCCATAACCGCAGCACCGGATGTGGCACTGGTATGCGTCCCCTATGTCCAGGGCTTGACCGATGCCGAATGGCAGGTCCTGCAGGACTACATGCAGGCAGGCGGCCATGTCATTGCCGAATTGCCCATGAACAGCCTGGCCGCCTGCCAGGAGGCGGGAAACCGCCTGCAGCTTGACTGCCGGGAATGGATCCGCCCCATCTACTTCATTGCCGGCTGGAGCATGAACGATGCGCAGCAGGAATTTGGGGGCTTTGCCTTTCATGATCGCGTATTGCTGCACCGCTTCGCCGGAGAATCCTTTGCCACCTATCGGGACAACGATGAACCCGCCTTGATTGTGTCCGGTCCGGAAGGTCGGCTGCTGATACCCACGTTTGCGATGGGGCGTTCCTATGTCTCATCGTTCCACTACGGTCTGCGTCATTTGTTGCGGTCCTGGTTGCCCTCCACCCTGGAACCTGACATTGTGGTGCAGGGGGTTCCGGAGGAATATCGCACGTTGCTGGAAGCCCGCATTGTGGAAAGTGAAGAGGGGACCTTGCTGTTTGTGATCAATCGCTCAGGGTACGCCTGGGAGGTAACTGTTACACCCCGCGGTTATGAAGCGGCTACAGTCCAGTTGCCCACGCATGGCGCGGTACGCACACGGGTTCACAGGAAGGCTTGACGACACGGCACGGATGGGGGAAGGCCGGAGGGGAACGTGCGCAGGCAGGCCTTCATCCTGTGAACTTCCCCCAAGACGGGTTCTTGCGCGGTCATCTTCCCCCAACCGGTTCTTGGCCTGAGCGTCCGCCCGTGCGCTCTGTCCAAGAGGGCGTGCCGAGAGAAATCGGCTCTGCTGACAGATGGGATGGTACCTTGTCTGTACCTGTTGGGAGCCGCAGGATGGCATGATGACGACACCGCTCCTGCTACAGTTGCAGGACAGAGGCAGAGAGCGGTTTCCCCGGTCCTTGACTCAGGAAACTCTGTCAGCAATCCGCTCTGAGCCTGTTACCCGGAAATTCCGCCAGGCATGCAGTCCCGACTCCAACTCCTCGGCGGTGTATGGCCTCATCCTGTGCAATGTATCTCAAGGGAAGGGGATCAAACCACTTCCTCTGCCAACGCTTCACGCAACCCCTCATCGCGCGCTATCGTCTTGACAGGCATCCGTTGCCAGTAATACTGCAGATCGGGATCGCGCCAGCCTGCGTAAATTTCATCCCAGCCCAGCCGTCCGAAGTGCGGTTCCAGTCCATCTGAAACAATCGGCTGGGACAGGGCGGAGTAGCGGTAGTCCACCGAGATGCGGATCCGGGTGCCAGACACATTGGGCAACGCTTTGTGAATGGTATGGGAGTGAAACAGCAACAGATCGCCCACCTGGTAGTCAATCGTCACCCATTCATGGTCCAGCTTGTCGGTATCAATGCCCATACCCCCTGCGCCCTGCGCATCATGGACACGGTAAAGACCCGCTTGGTGGGAACCCTTAAGCACGGCCAAGCCCCCCAAGAGCCGCGGGCAGTGCATCAGAGGGAACCAACCGGTAAAAGTTTCCGCGACCCCCTGGATCAGGGGAAAGTCCTGATGCGGTGGAGTGGCGAAGTATTCGGCCTTGGGAAAGCTGATCCGGCCGATGTTCCGGGGATGCACCAGGACTGGCTCTCCCATAACCTGTACCAGAGGCTCCAGAATGGCGGTATGATGGGCCAGGGCGTGAAATGATTCCAGCTTTTGCAAGGGATCGTAGACATCCCAGAAGCGGTCCTCGCCCTCTACCACAGGCGGATCGATCAGGATGGCGCCATCGGCATCTACCCATGCCTGCGCCTGGCAGATGGCCCAAATCTCATCATATACGAGCGCTATCGCCTCTGCCGGAATGCGATTTCGGAAAAACAGGTACCCATCCTCTTCCAGGCGGTTCTGCAGTACCTGGGCATTGCCTACATCCGGTTCCGAATCCCAGAATTCACCGAAGCGTTCCATCAGCATACTCCTTGCTGTATTTGTCACGGCAGGAACCCCTACCTGCCCATCACGCGCTGTCCAAAAGCTTGTTTCGCCCTAACGGATGCCCCCAGGCATAGACTCCCTCCCGCTATTATACCAATTCAGTATGATTAGAACAAGTGTCTGATTGTGCATTAGACCATCTCAGGTGGACAGGCCGGCAACGGCGTCACGGAGTCCGCAATCCAGGTCCAGCCACACAACTGCCGCACACGGTCAGGATCCTCCCGCCAGAGGCGCAACACGGCCGTCACCGCCTTCTGCTTGGCCTTCAGGTCGGGGTAGAGACGGCCCTCGATCGCCCGCCGCAGCTCTTCGAAGAAGCGTTCCACGGGATTCAACTCGGGAGCATAGGGGGGCTGCACGATCCGGGGCAGGTCCACGGCCTGCATGGCTTTCCCCTGGTGGCCACCGGCGCCATCCCACACCAGGCCGTCCACCTCCGGGGTCTGGGCCCCGCGCCGCCAGATATAGGCCAGCACCTTCCCGCGCAGGGAACGGTGCCACGGCCAGCGCAACGGGCCCGTGCGGGGATGGAGGGCGACCGTCAGCCAGCGCCAGGCATAGCCGAGCGTGACGGGCTGGCAGACCCGGGTGCCGCGGGAGGCCCACACCCACCGCACCTGGCGGCGCATCCCCACGCGCATCTCGTCGGCCCACCAAATCTCGTCCGCCTGGCTCAGACCGGCCTCCTGGAGGGCGTCCGTAAGCCCCCTTTTTTCCCGGCCTGCTGGGCCTGGGGATCCGCCTGGACATGGACGGGGACGGGGCACCCTGGGCCGCAAGCCCAGGCGGTGCAGCAACGTGTAGATGCTGCCCTCCCGGTAGGTGACCCCCAGTTCCTCGGCGATCCACACCCGCGCATCTTCCGCCGTAGAGAAGCGCCCTGCCTGGGCCGCCGCCACCACCTGCGCTTCCTGCGCCGGCGTCAGGAAGGAGGGTTTGCCAGGGCCCCCCTTTTGCCGCGTGCGGACCAGCGCCAGGCCCCCCTCCCGGTACCAGCGCAGCCAGATCGAGATCGTACTCGGCGCCGCGCCCACCGCATCCGCCGTAGTCTGCGCCTGCCAGCC